>JAAZNR010000382.1 GCA_012798155.1 Thermogutta sp.
AGAAGTCGCGAGCGGGTCTTCGCCCCAGCCGGCCGCGGCCGGCGATTCGCCGTCGCCCAATCCGGCGGCGCCCGGCGTTACCGCTTCCCCAGCCGCTCCGGACTTCTTCCAGGCTGCGCCGACATCCTCTTCCGGTTTCCAAGGTGCTTCGACATCCCCTTCCGGCGTACCCGGCGCGCCGTTGCCGGGCGGGAGTGCCCCGGACGCGGGCATTCCGCCCCCTCAGCCCCTGATAGATCCGCCGGCCTCGGCGACGCGGATTCCGCCGCGGGACCTCGTAGCGGGAAACGGGGTCGATTGGACGCCCGGTACGGAGACAGCAGCCGCTCCCAACGCCGGCGGCGCGGCGGCATCGGGAGCCGAGGGCACCGCGCGGCCGGGCGACGCATCCTTGGAGGGGCCGCAGACCGCCCAGGTTACGTTGCAGAAGGTACTTCCCGGCGAGATTCAGGTCGGCAAGCCCGCCGTCTTCAAAATCATCGTCCGCAATAGCGGCGCCCTGACGGTACCCAAATTGGAGGTCCGCGATCCCATCCCCTGGGGCGTTCGCGTCATGCGGACCACGCCGCAGGCCGCCCAAGGGCCGCAAGGCGAGATTCTCTGGTCGCTGGGGCCGCTGGCTCCCGGCGACGAACTGGCCCTGGAGACGGAGGTCATGCCGCTTCAGGAAGGGGAGATCGGCAGCGTGGCGACGCTGTCCGTAATCACGGCCGCCTCCGCCCGGACCACGGCCACCCGGCCGCAACTGGTCCTCCGCGCGCAAATGCCGCAACAGGTGATGATCGGCGAAGAAGTGGCGATGCTGATTACGATCTCGAACCCCGGCTCGGGCACCGCCGCCGGTGTCGTGCTGGAGGAGCACGTTCCCACGGAGTTGCAGCATCCGGCGGGCACGGATCTGGAGAATTGGCTGGGGGATATCCGCCCCGGCGAGACCCGCGAGGTGCAATTGAAGCTCCGCGCCGTGCGGCCGGGCACCGCCGGCAATTTGCTGGTGGCACGGGCGGAGGGCAACCTTCGCGTGGAGCACCGCACGGCCGTTCAGGTCCTCGCCCCGCAGTTGGATTTGCTCGTGGAAGGGGCGACGCGGCGATACCTCGACCGTCAAACGACCTACCGGATCACGATCCGCAACCCCGGCACCGCGCCGGCGCGGAACGTTCATCTGACCGCCACGCTGCCGGGCGGGATGCAATTCGTATCGGCCGACAACGCCGGGTCGTACGATTCCACCACCCACAGCGTGCATTGGCTGCTGGAGGAGTTGCCGACCAATCAGCAGGGTACGGTGGAATTGACCCTGGTGCCCATCGCGGTGGGAACGCAAAACCTGCAATGCGACGCGCGGGCCGACCTCGGCTTGGCCGCCGAAAACTCCCTGCCGGTCGAGGTGGAGGGGATCGCCGCCATCCACTTCCAGGTGGCGGACACGCTCGATCCGGTGGAATTGGGACGCGAAACCGCCTACGAAATCCGCGTCGTCAACCAGGGGACCAAGGCCGCGGAGAACATCCAGTTGGCGACCGTGCTGCCGGAGGGCATGCGGCTGATCGCCGCGGAAGGCCCCACCGCCCATAGCGCCAGCGGCGACGAAGTCCTGTTCGAGAAATTGCCGCGCCTGGCGCCCAAGGCGGAGGTGACGTATCGCCTCCGCGTGCAGGCCGCCGCGCCGGGAGATCACCGCATTCGCGTGCAGGTCCTCAGCGACGACATGCAGCTCCCCGTTACCAAGGAGGAAAGCACGCGGATTTTCAGCGATCAGTAGCGGCCGCCTGGGACCCGGCTTGGGCCGGCGGATATTCCAGTACCTGACCGTCGGCCAAGAGCCTCTCGCGGAGCGCCGCGTAATCGACCTCCTGCACCGGTTTCGCGGCATCGATGGCCAGCACGGCCGCCGTGCCCGCCGATTGCCCAAGGATCATAAACACCGGCTCCATGCGGATGGAACCGTAGGCCACGTGCGAGGAACTGACGCAGACCGGCACCAGCAGGTTTTCGCACTCCTCGGCCTTGGGCGTGAGGGAACCGTAGGCGATCTGGTACGGCTTGAGCGGCACGCCGATGTCGCCCTCATTCTGCACGAATCCCTCGGGCGTGACGTAGCGCTGCACATTGTGCGAGTCGATGGTGTAGGAACCCATTCCCACCGATTCCGGGGTCGGCCGCCTCTTGAGCAGCTCGTGCTCGGTCATCACGAATCGGCCGACCATCCGCCGCGCCTCGCGGATGTAAAGCTGGTGCGGCCAATGGCCGTGGTCCGTGAATTCATCCTTGGCCAGGCCCCATTCGCCGACCGCGCGGCGGACGTCTTCCGGCACGCGGGGATCGTTGGCCATGAAGTACATCAACCCCTTTTGATAGCGCTCGTGCTCGGCGATGATCTCCCGCCGCCGCTGGTACGACGCCTCCGGGTAGTCGTAGTTGTAGCCGATGTTGTCGGTACTGAAGGGGCCGTGATTGTTCGTGTCGGTCTTGGCGTTGGGAATGGGATCGTACTTGACGAACAGTTCCCGCCAGCCGGTTTTCAGGACCCGCAGCAGCAGCTCGTATTGCCGGGGATCGTAGCCGTCCGGCTTGGGGAAGGGGACGCGGTTTTCGGGATGCTTGGTGAGGCACATGCGGAAGCAATAGGCCTGCACGCGATGGTCGCCTTGTCCCTTTTCGCCGGGAGGATCGGGACTGATCCGCGGCAACAATCCGCTGGAAGGGTCGCCGGGGACGACGTAGGGATCGACCGGCTTCTTGAAGTAGTGGCCGTGGTGGAAGACGCCGGTTTGCACGCCCGCCCACTCTTCGCCGTAGACCTCCCTCCCTTCTCGCCCAACGGTGTAAGAGACGCCGGCGGCCGCCATCAGGTCGCCTTCGTAGGTGGCATCGATGAAGATCCGCCCGCGGAAGGTCCGGCCGTCCAAGGTCGTGATCGCATCGATTCGCCGGCCGTTCTTCTTCACGCCTTTTTCGCGATCCAGCCAGGCCTCGCGGAAGACCGGAACGGCGTGTTCGGCGAGCCAGCCGTCGAAGATGCCTTCGGCCACGTGCGGCTCGAAGACCCACATGGTGCGCAACTCGCCGTCCACGGCGGGAGTGCCCTGGCCGCGGTTGCCGAACGCTTCCCGCGACTGCCACTTCCACGCCTCGGGCCGCTGATAGTGGAGCCAAACGCGGTGGTAGAACTCGCGGCTCAACCCGCCGATGACGGCCTTGTTGCCGGTGTCGGTGAATCCCAGTCCGCCGCTGGACAGCCCGCCCAGGTGCTTGTCCGGACTGACGATCACCACCGATTTGCCCATCTTGGCGGTTTGGACGGCGGCCGTCACCGCCGCGCCGGTGCCGCCGTAAATGACCACGTCATAGACGCGGGATTCGCCGGCCGCAGGTCCGGCGGGCCGGGTCTCGTCGGCCACGGCGGGCCGCTCATCGACAAGCCCCGCGGCAGACATGAAAAACACCGCGCACGAAAGGGCCACTGGGAGAAACGTTCGCGCCATCATTCACCTCATGGAAGTCCGGTTCCTCGGCCGCACTCGCGCGCTTGCCCGGTCTGTCTTTGAGACGCGGAGGGGCGGAGGGTGTCATTGAAACGCGGAGGCGGGCAGCTTGACAATCTTGAAACGCAGAGGGCGCGGAGGAAAAAGGAGAATTGGTAGCCGCAATTCTGCCTTCTCTCCGTCTCTGCGTTTTCATCCTTGTAGCCGTTCCCATTCATCTTTGTAGCCGTTCCCGGGTGGAAGGCGGGGCGGCTCGCAAGAAAACCCGAATCGCCCCTTGCAATGCCGATGGTTACCGCTCGCGGCTCCACGACACTGCCGGGCAATCAGGCAAAGCAAGGCGTCGGGGAAGGAGAGAATCTCCCCCCCACCCATCGCCTTGTCTCGAGGCAAGCGGCGAGAACTCGTCGAATCAAGCGTTCGACTGCTGGAGGTGACGCCTACGGATTTCGCTCAGCTCGCTTGCCAAGCGATGGCGGAGCGGGCTTTCCGGACGCAAGGAACGGAGGAGCGATTCCGCCTTCTCGAACGTCTTTTCCGTAATCGTACCCTTGAACAACGTACTCCAACTCCGGGCCACTTGTTGTTCGGTCAGCAAGGTCAACTCCTTCCAACATTCAGCCGGCAGCGGGACGACCAGAGGGGCGCGCTACCCCATCCCATTCTTATTATACCGGTACGCGGCGATTCGTCGATGAGTTCTTTCGCAGCGGCTCCCTGTCGGCGGTCCCGCTCGGCGGCAGGCTTCCAGGCTCGTTCCCGGCACCCCTGCCCCGTGGTCGCCGAAAGTCGTTACAATCATCCGCAGGTCGCGCGGCGGATGGATTTCGGCGGGCAAGATACTATTTCGTTCCTTGGCTGAAACGACCTTGACGGTACGCGGCGACCGGCCCTATCCCGATCGGCGGTGTTGGCGGAAGAAATGGGCGGACTTTTCCACAGCCTGGCGGAGGTGTCAGATGGCGAAGAAATCCGGCGGCAAGGCGGAGGGTAAGTCGGAGGCGGCCTCTTCCCAGGTCGCCGCCGCGTTCGATAACAGACCCGACTTGAAGACCACCTTGCAACAAATCGAAAAACAGTTCGGCGAGGGGGCCATCATGCCCCTCGGCGCGAACAAGATCCAGGCCATCGAGGGGATTTCCACGGGCAGCCTGTCCCTGGACATCGCGCTGGGCGGCCAAGGCATCCCCCGCGGGCGGATCATCGAGATTTTCGGACCGGAATCCAGCGGCAAGACCACCCTGGCGCTGCACGTCGTGGCCCAGGCCCAAAAGCAGGACGGCATCGCCGCCTTCATCGACGCCGAGCACGCCCTGGATCCCTCCTGGGCCAAGAAGCTGGGCGTGGACCTGGACACCCTGTTGGTCAGCCAGCCGTCCAGCGGCGAAGAGGCGATGCACATCACCGAGATGCTGATCCGTTCCAACGCCGTGGACGTGATCGTGATCGATTCCGTCGCCGCCCTGCTCCCGCAGAAGGAATTGGAGGGCGACATCGGCGATTCGCACGTGGGATTGCAGGCCCGGCTCATGAGCCAGTCGCTCCGCAAACTCACGGGTGCCATTTCCAAGGCCAAGACGGCGGTGATCTTCATCAATCAAATCCGCGAGAAGATCGGCGTCATGTTCGGTTCTCCGGAGACCACCCCCGGCGGCCGCGCTTTGAAGTTTTACGCCTCCTGCCGGATCGACGTCCGCCGCGTGGGGCAGATTCGCGAAGGCGAGGCCGTGGTCGGCCAACGCGTCAAGGCGCGGGTGGTGAAAAACAAGGTCGCGCCCCCCTTCCGCGTGGCGGAGTTCGACATGATGCACGACTCGGGCATCAGCCTGGAAGGCGACGTTCTCGACCTGGCCGTCGAGCGCAAGCTGGTCGTCCGCAGCGGGGCCTGGTTCCGTTACGGGGAATTGCAAATGGGGCAAGGCCGGGAGCGAACCCGCGAATACCTCAAGGAGCACCCCGAGCTGCTGGACGAGCTGCGACGGAAGATTCTGGAGTTGCCGGTCGCCGCCCACACGGAAGCCGGCGATTGAGGCCTGCCTTCCGCCGAGCGCGATCGGACCCGGCGAGTGTCTGGGGGCTGCGCTCCGCTTCGTCCCCAGCCACCCGGAGGACCCCAGCCACCCAGCGGGTGGAAAACGCACTATCAACGTGAGCCGCCGGCGTAAGCTGGTGGTGTTATAGCGCAATCCAATGTGAGCCGCCGGCGTAAGCCGGCAGTGGGTGCAACGGGGACACGGCTGTCTGGGGGCTTCGCTTCGCTGCGACCCCAGCCACCCGGCGCTCCCTTCGCAGAGCAAGGCGGAGAGCGAAAACCCCCTGCCCCCCTTTGGGCGCCATGAGGGGGCATTTCTAACGGTTTCAAAACGGCGTCCCTTCTGTCACTCGTCCACATCCTTTCTATTGCTCTATTGCTCGCTGACATCCTTCGTTGCCGCACGTTGACGCGGGCGGCGGCTCGTGTTAGCATAAACGGATTAGAGAAAGAACGATTGCGATTAGAATGCGCCCGGCCATTCCAACTCTGGATCGATCCGCACATTCGCGCAAGTAAGTTTTTCTTTTTTTGAGTATTTGTTTTCACGGCGAGTGCCGTGGATATTGAGGTTTTCCGTTTTTCGGGAGGAGTTTCGATGGGTCGATTTGTGCGTTTAGGTTGCGGGCGGCGACTCGCCCGGTCGGGGTTCACGCTAGTGGAACTCCTTGTCGTGATCGCCATCATCGGTATCTTGATCGCCTTGCTCTTGCCGGCGGTGCAGGCGGCGCGGGAGGCCGCCCGGCGGGCGCAGTGCACCAACAATCTCAAGCAGTTGGCTCTGGCGATGCAGAATTATCATGATGTGTATAACGGGTTTCCGGCGCGACAGGCAGGCTCCGGCGACAGCAATAGCTCCAGCAGCACTACTCATCGCGGTCGCTTGAGCGGCTGGGCCGCGTTGACGCCGTACTTCGAGCAGAAGGCCTTGTATGATCAGATTTACGCCCCGCCGCAACAGCCGCCCTGGAACGGCACCACCTGGTACAACACGACCCTTCCGGCGCTGAATTGCCCCAGCGATACCAATACCACGCCGCCCAGCGGCACCGCCCGCGGCACGCTGAACTACTGCATGAACGGCGGCGACTCTCCCATCGACAGCAAGAACGCGCCGCTCACCACCACGACGGTGCGAGGGGTCTTCCACGTCTTTCGCTGGACCAATATGGCGGAAATCACGGACGGGACCAGCAATACGGCGATCGTTTCCGAACGCATCAAGCCCCGCTCCCAGAACGCGCTGGGAAACGTGGTCGGCCTGAGCCTGGGAACGAATCCTCTGACTTGCCGCGCGGCTTATGATGCGGGCCAACGGCGTTATGTCACGGGAAGCTTTACGAGCGACACCGCGCCGGGATTCCGTTGGGCCGACGGCGCCGCCTGGTTTGCCGGTTTCACGACGATTCTTCCGCCCAATTCGGCATCGTGCGCCACTTCCGCCGGTCACTGGGAAATGGGAATCTACACGCCCAGCAGTTGGCATCCCGGCGGCGTCAACGTCGCCTTGGCCGACGGCTCCGTACGGTTTGTTTCCGAAACGGTGGAGACCGGCGACCTGAACGTCAACTTCCCCGCAGCCAATGGGAGCGGTATGAGCCCTTACGGCGTGTGGGGGGCTTTGGGCACGAAGAGCGGCGGCGAAGTGTCCTCCGCGCCGTGACGTCTTTTTCTTTGGCGTGAAGCACCTTTTTTCTTTGCAGTGAAGCACGCCTCTCCGCCGGCGAAATGATCGCGGAATCGAGACCCGAGGCCTCCGTCACGCCCGTGGCGGCGGCCCCGGGTTTTTCGGTTTAGTGGGAACCCTGCGATGCCGGCTCACCTTCCCGGATCATATTTCGGACGTGTGGGGGGCGCGCTCCGTCGTGGCCGTGTCGTTCACGTGCGTCATGTCCCGAATACGTCGATCTCGGCCAAGACGGAGCGCCGCACTGCCGGACAAGCCGGCAGCGGTACCCATGCGTCTGGGGGCTTCGCTACGCTACGTCCCCAGCCACCCGGAGGACCCCAGCCACCCAGCGGGTGGAAAACGCACTATCAACGTGAGCCACC
>JAAZNR010000383.1 GCA_012798155.1 Thermogutta sp.
CGCGAGTACCCGAAGCACCGGGAGGTAGCGGGATTCCCAGACGTCGCCTGCTCCGACAATCCCCAGACGCAGCTTCATGCTTCGTAAATCTCCTGTTCGGCCCCATTTCAGCCCTGGGCCGTATCGTCCATGGCCTCTCGCAGATACGGGCGACGCCCCTGCCGTATCAAATTGACGACGGACCACCACCCGGAATTATAGCACGTAGCGCGGGGGACAGCACCACTCGATATCTTGCGATTTCAAATGGCTCGATATCTTGTGGTTTGAACTCGATACCTTGCGGGTAGAAATAGCGGGGTGTCCCGGGGTAGTCGGCGGCAGGTCCGCGATTCCTTGTGACGTCCGGCAGCAGGGGAATGCGGCGCCCTGAAGAAGGGGGATGTAACGTCCGGCAGCAGGGGGCAATGTGACGTCCGGCAGCAGGGGGAATTAGCCGGCCTCGGTCTGGAAGAATTCGCGAATGACTTCCGCCGCTTCTTCCAGATCTTCCGGGGTGTAACGAAAATCGCATGGCAGGGCCAGCATTCGGGCGGCGAAATCGGCGGCTTCCGGGTGGCGGCGGGCGGCCTCCTCCGGCAGAGGCCAGAAGATGGGCGGGTAAACGCGGCGCTGAATCAGTGCCTCGCGCAAGCGGTCGCGCTCTCTGCGGTTCCGGCACAAGAGGACGACGGCGAACGGGCACTGCTCCGGAAAGCGCCTCGGCGTCGGGGGCGGCAGGACCTCGCGCCGATCCGGCTCAAGTGCCGGGGCAGTCAACGATCCCAGCAGTCGGTCCGTGAGGTATTCCGCGTTGCGTGCCCGCTCGACGCGCCATCTCCGCCAAGGCAGGTGCGGCAGCATGGAGGCGGTCACCGGCAACGGCCGCGAGGTGGGCTGGATGCTCATCGCCGCCTCGGATTGGATTTGCCAGGCGCGAAACTCCTCTTTCTCGACCGCCATCCCCGACAGGTAATGGCGCTTTAGCAGCATGGCTGCCAGCTTTTCTTGTCCGGCCGCCGCGTGCCCGGGGATCAGCGCTTCGGGCGAAGGGCACGGAAGTCCCAGCGGCGACCAGGCGGCCCCGCCGTCGGGCGTGGGCAGGGTTTTCCTGAGCGATACCAGGCAGTAACCGGCCCGCGACTCGCAAGCCGCGCGGCTCCAAGGGTCGTGCGTGTGATCCTCGATCCGGTTTTCGTTCGGCCAGTCCGGCGGAACCAGATCCAGCCCTGAAAAGCCCAAGACGTTGGCGCTCAGCAGGACCTCGTGGCGACTCTGAAAGGGCGGCCAATCCGGCGATTCGTCGGCGGCGGGCAGGGCGCGATAGTATCGGCACTCCATGTCCGCGGCGCGGGCGGCCTGCACCACGCTTTGGCAGATGTAAGCGGGCAGATGGCAGACGCGCCAGCCAAAGCGGCGCCGACCTTCCATGAGCACGGCGTACAAGGCCTGCCGGCCATTGCCGAACAGGACGGCGTCGGCGGGCAAGATGTCTCGCCCGGCCCCGCTCGGCTCCGTCGCGACCCAATGGAAGTCTCCGCCCAACTCCCAGACCGGCCCGGCAGTCGGCGATTCGTTTGACGCGGGGATCGTGCCATCGGCGGCCGGCGACGTCGGGATCGAAGTCGCCTCACATGAGGAATGCGATGAACGCGGTGGCCACGGTGAACAAGACGGATGCGATGTCTGCGTTTTCATGGGGAGCGTTTTCCATTCCGGCGTGCCTGCCGTCGCATCGTACGGCGGAGGGTACCGTCCGCGCGGCGCTACCGTCGCATCGTACGGCAAAGGGTATTGTCCGCGTGGCGCTGCCGTCGGGCTGAACCTTAAGCCGCTTTGGAGGCCGCGTCCGGCGTGCGGTTGCCGGGGGTTGGCACCTCCATCGCGCCGGTCCCGTGGGAGGCTGCTTCCGGCGACGCTAGCGGGCGTTCGGCGACGAGGACGTCGGCGAAACCCAGCACGTCCCAGACCACGCTGGCGGGGATGTAACCGCGGAGGATCAGCCCGGCCGCCGCGTACAGCGGCAACAGTATTACCCGACGGAGCAAGAATCGCTTGCCGCGGCGAACGACCCGCAACCCCGCCCGGTCCAATAGCTCCGCCGCCCGATCGACGCTCACCAGGCCGCGGTGGGTGGGGTCGTCGGCGAAGTTCAAGCAGCCGCGAATGCCTAAAAAGCCGTCTTGTGCGCGGGGCAGCCGCAGGCTCCGTTCCGCCGGGACCTCGATGTAAAGGAATCCGCCGGGTTTCACCGCCCGCGCCAATTCCGGGATGACCGCCCAGGGATCGCGCAGGTGCTCCAGTACGTGCGAGCAAATCACCAGATCGTACGCCGCCGAGGGCACGGCGGTGAGCAGCTCCGGCCGGTCGAGGTCGATCTCATAGAAGGCGTCCATGAGGGCGTCGTCACGTGCGTCGCGGTTCCATCGCCCGCAATCCAATCCCTCATAGCGGCAGCGGGGGAAATACTGCTTGGTGACGGTCGGGCTATGGTTGCCGCAACCGACGTCCAGAACCCTTGTCCCGGGGCGTTGCAAGACCCTGCGGAACGGGACGAAGCGGTGGGGATAAGCGCACCAGCGATACGCGGCCGCCGGCCAGGCTCGCAGCGGGTTTTTCACCGGACCGTCTCCAGAAACATCGGGGTGATCGCGGAACGCAAGACCTCCGGCAGTTGATCCAGGCGCTCGATCTCGGCCCAGGGTTGGGCCTGCGGGAGGTTCGGCCGATCGCGAAACCATCCCCACCGGCTTCGGACACGGACCGCGCCCAGACCCGCCTGAATCGCGCCGAAGATATCGCGGTCCGGGTGATCGCCCACGAAGATCGCTTCGTGAGGGCGAACTTTGAGGTTGCGGCAAGCGGTGCGAAACGGCAGGGAATCGGGTTTCCAGTGGCGGCGTCCCAAACGGTCGCAAAGGACGACCGTATCGACCCGGCCGATCAGGCCCAAGGCGGTCAACTTGCGCTCCTGGACCTCGGCATGGCCGTCGGTCACGATGCCGAGTCGATAGAATGGGCAGAGTTCGTGCAACAGGGCATCCGTTTCGGGGGGCAAGCGGAGGCGGATTTGGCAGCTCCGGAAGCGGTCGAGCAAGTCGGGGACCCAATCGCGGGGAAAGCCCAGGACGCCGCTCGCGCGATCCAAGACCGCCTCCCGGTCCGCCAGGTGCAGTCGCTCCAAGGTATGGCGGACGTCCTCCGCGGGGCCGATTCCACGGCGAGCCAATTCCTCCGCCACGGCCGCGAAACCTTGACGGTAATAGTCGATCTCGGGATACAGCGTGTCATCCAAGTCGAACAGTACGGCGCGGATCATTGCGGGTCGCCTCGCGTTGCGGGGTATGCGGCGGGGCATTCCGCCGTGCTGCGAAAATGGGGACGCGGCCGACGCTCCGGCAAGGCGGCAAGGTTGACGTCGGACGGCGGGTCGATGCGGACCGGTCGGCCGTCGAGATGGTACACCTCGCCCAAGAATCGCGTCAGGCGGAGGCCGATCACGTAGTCGTCGTAAGATTCGTCGCACAGCCCGCCCGAGGCCTCGTAAAAGATACTCTCATAGAGCCGCCCGCCGGTCGCCGTGTTGGAGAGCAGCGACGCCGAGCCGAGCCGCGGATTGACGTCGATC
>JAAZNR010000384.1 GCA_012798155.1 Thermogutta sp.
CCGGCTTACGCCGGCGGCTCGCGTTGCCGATCGAACTTCGGAAGCGTGGAGGGACGCGCTGCGTGGCGTCCGCCCTTCCAGACACGTCCCGCGGATGTCCTTCGCCGGCCCCTCCGCAAGGCCCGACATCGACGCCCTGCCGGTACGCCGCAAACCGCTCGGAAGAGCGACGCATCGGTTGCGTCGCCGCGGTTCGGCGTCTAAATTGAACGCCGTACGCGGCGCTCATTCCCGCGCTCGCGGGAAGCGGGCATTGCGCCGCGGCTTTCCGAACCTGACCCATCATCGAGGGTGACGATCATGCAGCGCATGTTTTGGCCGGCGTGGATGGGAGTTCTGGCGATGTTGCTTCCCGCCTCTTCATCGACCCCCGGCGAGGAGTTTCGCCGCCTGCCTTTGGCCGAGTATCGGGACAAGATGGAGGCGGCCTGGCTGGGTCAAATGGCGGGCGTCGGCTGGGGCGGACCGACCGAGTTCCACGCCCAGGGACGCATCTTGCGCGAGGACGAAATCCCCGCCTGGCGGCCCGACATGATCAACCAGTTCCACCAGGACGACATCTACGTCGAAATGACCTTCCTGCGGACCTTGGAACAATACGGCTGGGATGTGTCCCAGAGGCAGGCGGGAATCGACTTCGCCAACAGCCGCTATCCGCTGTGGCACGCCAATCGCAACGGGCGCGACAACCTCCGCTCGGGGATCGCGCCGCCGGATTCCGGCCACCCCCAATTCAATCGGCACGCGGACGACATCGACTACCAGATCGAGGCCGACTTTTCGGGCATCATCTCGCCGGGGATGCCCAACGCCGTGATCGCGCTGGGCGAGAAGTTCGGCCGGCTGATGAACTACGGCGACGGCCTGTACGGCGGCCAATTCGTGGGCGGGATGTACGCCGAGGCCTTTTTCGAGAGCGACCCCGCCCGCCTCGTCGAGGCCGGCCTCCGCTGCATCCCCGCCCAAAGCCAATACGCCGAGTGCATCCGCGACGTGCTGGCCTGGTGGCGAGCCTCGCCCGACGACTGGCAGGCCGTCTGGAAAAAGATCAACGACAAATACCATCTCAACCCTGACTACCGCCGCGCCTCGTGCAGCAAGGGCGACTTCAACATCGACGCCAAGCTCAACGGCGCCTACATCGTGATGGGCCTGCTCTACGGCCGCCGCGACATCGACCGCACCATCATCATTTCCACCCGCTGCGGGCAGGACTCGGATTGCAACCCCTCCAACGCGGCGGGCATCCTGTTCGCCACGCTGGGCGTGTCCAAGGTCCCGGAGCGCTTTACCTCGGCCCTCAATCGCGAGACCGTCTTTTCCCATACCGAGTACAACTTCGACCGCCTGATTCAGGTCTGCGAAAGGCTGGCCAAGGACGCCGTCGTGCGGCAGGGCGGGCGCATCGAGCGGGACGCGGACGGCAACGAGGTGCTGCTGATCCCCCTCGCGGAACCCAAGCCGGGACCGTTGGAGCAGTGCTGGGAACCCGGCCCCATCGCCGGCAGCCGCTACACCGACGAAGAAAGGGCCAAGATTCTTTATCCGCCGGGAGAGCGTTGATCGCGCCCAAACATGAGCCGCCGGCGTGAGCCGGCGGTGGGGGCCGCGCGCAGGCGGTCGTCTGGGGGCTGCGCTTCGCTACGACCCCAGCCACCCGGCTGACGAAACGTCATTGCGCCAACCAACATGGGAGCCGCCGGCGTAAGCTGGTGGTGAATCTTGGGTAGCGCCCAAACACCGCCGGCTGACACCGGCGGCTCCGACGTTTTGCCACCGCAGGCTCACCGCGAGCTGCCGGCGTGAGCCGGCGGTGGGGGCGGCGCGAAGGCGGTCGTCTGGGGGCTTCGCTACGCTACGACCCCAGCCACCCGGCCGGCGCTAGCGGTTCTTTGCGACAAGAAAACAAAAAGGGCACTCCAACCGCCGGCGGTGACGTCGGCAACGGTGAGCCCGACGCATCACGGGGGCGCCGTGATTCCGCCTTGTGTGATCCGCCCGCGACCGAAGTCGCGCGGCGGCTATACACGCCGCGGAACGCTTACCAGGGGACGGCTCCCATCGGGCAAATTATCGACTCTCCGTCAATACCTTGTCAGCGCACGGGGCGGAGTGCCGCGTTTCGTAATCGCCCGACGCAATCCGCCGAAACTTGCGGATCGTCGCCGAGCGGTTTGCACTTGCTGAACCATCCGTAGCATAGCACGTCGCGGGTCGCCGCTCAAGCACACCCCACGGTGGGCGGCCGTGCGGCGCGGCTGGGGGCTGCGCTACGCTACGACCCCAGCCACCCGGAGACGTCATTGCGCCAACCAACATGGGAGCCGCCGGCGTAAGCTGGTGGTGAATCTTGGGCAGCGCTGAAACACCGCCGGCTGACACCGGCGGCTCCCACGTTTTGCCACCGCAGGCTCACCCCGAGCCGCCGGCGTGAGCCGGTAGTGGAAGCACTGGGTGATGGGCGTCTGGGGGCTGCGCTTCGCTCCGACCCCAGCCACCCGGCCGCCGAAACGTCATTGCGCCAATCAATATGGGAGCCACCAGCGTAAGCTGGTGGTGGGGGCAGCGCGAAGGCGGCCGTTTTGCGGAGCCGCTCGACCTCTTTTTTGGCTTGACAACGCGGCGGCCACGATCCACAATACTCCGGCGTAGACGCATCGGTGTCTGTTCCGCGGGCCGACTGCTCGTCTTCGGCGCCCCGGAAGGCATCCGGCGTCGGACCTCCGAAGATTTCCATAGGAGGGCCTTTTCCATGGCACGCGACGATCGGGCCGTCGGCGTCTCTTCCTTCGAGGGGCAAGCAACTTCAGCGGGGCAAGCAAGTTTGGCGGGGGAGGCAACGGGCACGGCATCCGCCTCCGGGCCGCATTTCGCGGCCGGTCCCCCGGCGGAAACCGGCGAGCCGCTGCGGCATCCTCCGCACGGCGAGGGAGACGAAAGGGCCGGGGAAGTATCCGCCGGCGGGCGAGGACGGCCGAGCCGCGCCCCGCCCTCGCTCTCGTGGCTCTTGTTCTCGCGACTGGTCTTCCCGGGCATCTTTCTCGCCTCGGGCCTGGCGGGCTTACTCACGCTCCGCGAGATCGTCGCGCCGCCCCTGGACATGCCGCGGATTTTGAGCGGCCTCGAGCGGGGAGGCTCGGCCCGGGCCGAAGCCCTGACGCAGGTCCACGAGGCGATTCTCGATCCCCGTTACCGTGACTTGAAGGCCGATCCGGAGTTGGCCGAGTCGCTAATCCGGGTGCTGGAGACGGAACTGCGTCAGCCGATCACGGGGAGCCCCGAGTTCACCGTGGCCTATCGAGCCCAACTGTGCCGCCTGGTTCGGGAGCTGGACACGCCGCGAACGGTCCCCGTCTTGCTGATCGCCGTGGAGTGCCGGATCGCGGACACGCCGCAACTGGACTCGCCGATCCGTCGGGCGGCGGCGGAGGGGGTGGTGACGGCCCTGGAGCGCCACGGTCCGGATTGCGTCCGCTCCGTGCCGGGCGGCGTGGCGGCCCTGTGCCGCGCGGCGAAGGATCCCGTTGCGCCGGTCCGGGCGGCGGCCGCCGCGGCCCTCGGTCACATCGGCGGAGACGAGGTCTGCGACCTGCTGCGGGAGATGCTGCACGACGATACCGACGTGGTACGCTACAACGCCGCCATCGCGTTGGCTTACGCGGGCCGGGGTACCGGGCTGGACACGCTCCACGAATTCCTCCGCAGCGAAAACGTACGCAACCTGGCCGACACCGGCTCCACCGAATCCGTGATCGGCGACCGCACATGCAAATTGCTGTGCCGCGCTCTTTTTGCCCTAGACCGGCTCTGCGATCGCTCGACCGAGGAACGCCTGGCCGTCCTGCACCCGGCCATGGAGGATCTCTGTCTGAGCCGGGCGCCGGAAGAGGTGCGCACCCTGGCCATGCGCGTGGATTTGAAGATCGAGCGATTCCATCGCTGACACCCCGGCGGCGGCGGAGCGCGGCTAGGGCGGTGTTCGCCGGGAGGAGGCCCCTGCCGGGCCGGAACGCGACGACGTCCGCGCGCTGGGCTGCGGCGCGGGGTTGAGGTGCGCCTGAATCCAGCCCTCCAATTCGTCCCAGTCCACGGCGGGCAAGCGGGAGAGGTCGGGCCGCAACCGCTCGGCGTCCCGCAGATAGACGTGCACGATCTGGTCCGCCGATTTGGCGGTATTCCAATGGATCAGAATCCGCACGCAGCGGTCGAGGGCGCCGGGCACGGTCATCTCGTGGCTGCACAAGAGGGCGACCTGCATCCAACCCAACTGCCGCGCCGCCAGGGCCGGAAATTCCGCGTTCAAGTCGGGCGTGGTGGTGAAGATCACGCTGGCCACGTCGCGTTCCTCGATACCGTTGCGGCGGATCATCATGGCCAGCAAGAGGCGCGTTCCTTCGAGAATGGCCTCCGGCGTATTGGCGTCCACGGTGATCGCGCCCCGGACCCCTCGGCACTGCTGCATCGGCACGACCCTTTGCTAGTTCGGGCTTGGCATGACCGTTCCCGGCCGCGGGCGCGGCCGGCCGCCCCAGCCGATCCGGCGGCTTGCGGAGAATGGGCCTGCCAAGCAAAACTCCCGCTGAAAAGCCCCCCTTCGCTCAATCCCGGCCGGGAATCCACAGCTTGGACTTCGATTCCTCGGGGGGGGAAACGGGTGCGATCTCGCCGTCCGGCGTCCACAAACCGGGCGACTCCGCGGGGCCGGGTTCGCCCGGCCTCTCTTTGCCCTCCTGCGAAGAAAGGTGTTCCATCAGCATATCCAAGAATGCCTCCACCTCCGGCTCCTCGGCGTGGGCCTCGACCAGGTGCGACCATTCGGCGTGGGCCTCTTGTTCCTCCAAAACCCCTGACCTGAGAAGCTCCAAATGGATCGTACCGTGGGGGGCCTTGCGTTGTTCGGCGAAGGCGACGGCCTCATCCCGCAGCCGCTTGCCCGTCTCGGCATCCTCCGCCTCTTGGATCAAAAAGCGATAGGCGCCGAGGGTGAGCTCCGGGAGGAGGCGTTCCCGGCGAGCAACGGCCTCCTCGGCGAAGAAGCGCGCCGGTTTGATCGCCTGGATGCTGATCGCGACGACGCAATACTGCATGACATCTTGGTCGCTGAGCGCCGACCGGTCCACGCGAGCCGCCGCCAAGACGGGCACGCGGAGGTTGCCCTCCATCAAGGCGGAGGTCCGCGGGGCGGCGTCTTGCAGGTTCCATTCGGCCTTCAGTTCGTCCAACACCTCATCCAGCTCCGGCGAGTCGAACTTTCGCATCCAGTCGATCACGGCTTTGAGGGCGCGGCGCTTGCCCGGCTCGCCCGCCGCCTGGCGCGGGGTGAGGTCGTCCAGGGCCTTGTTCGGTCGATCCGCCCAGACTTGCAGCAGCCGGCGGAACGTCTCGAGGAGCTTTTCCGGGGGAGCGGCCTGGAGGACGTAGGCCAAGGTCTCGAGCAATCGCGACCTTCGCCCGTGGACCACGCGCGAGGGGGCGGGCAACTCCCGATCGCCCAACCATTGCCGCAGCAGATCCTCGGCCGCCGCCGCATCACCCTCCAGAATACTGCTGAACTGGAGCCGGGCATCGCGGTCCGTCTGCCGCCCGAAATACGCGAGGATGGCGACCGCTTCGCTCTTCAACTCCGTGGGGAGGGGCCATTCGTCCGGCTCGCATTCTCGGCGCATAAGGATCGCCATCAGCTCGGGCGGCGGACCGCCGTCGAAATGATCCGCCCAGGGGTCGTGCTCGACGACCCTGACCCGGCGATCGGACAACATCGCTTCCTTTAACCCCCCGGGATCGGGAAGCGTGTAGATCAGGTCCACGTTGTCCTCGGCGTCGCCCCAAGGGTCCTTCTTCAATTCATAGGAGAGAATCTTCGCGATGACCGACATGTCTTCGTCGGTCGTCAATTCGCTGTAGCGGAGAAGGCTTTCTCCGGCCGTCGCGTAGTCCGCCTGCCACAGGCTGCACATCCCCAGGAGATACCAAGGGAGGGGCGCGTCCGGCTGGGTCTGGATCCAGTCCCGCAAGATGCGGCGGGCCTCCGTCAGCAGGCCTCGATTCACCGCCGTCGCCGCCTGCTGATACTCCGGCGATGCATCTTTCGGCACGACAATGGGGAGGAAGGCCGGCGGCTCGCGGAGCAGCAAGGGTTGCCTTGTATCCCCCATCAATCGGCCCTTGAGCGCGAACGTCTCCTCTCCGACCGACGGAAGGTGTATCTCCACCCAAGTGATCCAGTACAAGACCGGCGGCACCTCGCCCAGTTCGCTCAGCCGCCGCATCAGCAGGAACAAGGCCTCGATCTGGCGCGTGGTCAGGGGCGCGTTCCTGCTGCTGCCGGCTTGGAGGCTTTGATCGAATCGCAAGAGGGCCGCCTTGAGGTCCCCCTGAATGCACGAGAAGATGACGGCTTCGGCCAGGGCGACGGGGTTGTCGGGAAAACGCGAGACGAATTCCTCGGCCGCCGCAGTGGCGGACTTCATATCCCCCGTCACCCGCTCCAGGAGCGTCTTGTACGACCACAGGCAGGCTCGGGTGGGTTGCTTGGCCAACAATTGATCCACCAATTGCAGGGCCGCGCGGAATTGCTCCCCCTCGATCAGACGAGCGATCTTCTCCAAGTCCTGCCAGTTGTTGGGACAGCAGAACTTGATCTTCTTCCCCGTTCCCGCGGGGCAGTAGCTGTAAGCGTCGAGCGACATCAGGAAGTCTCTTACTGCTTTGGAACGCTCTGAAAAAGCCTGACCGGCTCCCGATGACCCGATCCGGCGGAAACCTTTTTTGCCGTACTGCGGCCGAATTGCCGTAATGCGCCCAAGTACCCGCCAATGCCACCGAACATCCGGCGAGCAGCCGCCAAACACGGCTTCCGCAGTAGGCCCCTTACCGCAATACGCCCCCTTGCCGCGGGTGACGACCGTGGCTTCCATGATCGCGGCTTTCATGATTTTATCAAATCGAGGCCGGTTGCGGCAGGTTCCGCGAGCAACCCGCCGGCCGGGTGGCTGGGGTCGGAGCGCAGCCCCCAGACGGCCGCCTTCGCGCCGCCTCCACCACCGGCTCACGCCGGCGGCTCATGGTGACCCCGCGGTGGCAAAACGTCGGAGCCGCCGGTGTCAGCCGGCGGTGTTTCAGCGCTACCCAAGATTCACCGCCGGCTTACGCCGGCGGCTCCCATGTTGGTTGGCGCAATGACGTCGCCGGGTGGCTGGGGTCGTAGCGGAGCGCAGCCCCCAGTCAACCGACTTGCCGCCGCACCCACCCGCCGACTTGCCCCGGCGGCCCGCAGGGCATCGCGCAAGGCACCCCCGGCCTCAGATTCCGCGGCGCCGATTTGACGCCCGGCGATTCTCGGCCTAGATTTGCAATGGCTTCCTGATCGGCTTCCCGAAAGGAGTCGCGCGGGGCGGAGGGACGGGACGCCCCGATCGCTTTGGAGTCAGGGGAGCCGCGAAGTCGGGCGGGACGGCCGACCTCGAACACCGGACTTGCAGCCGCGACTCGCCCCGAGTTTCTTCACTTCGGACTGAAGGAATGGGCTGCACGTGGGCCGGCCTTGCCGGTTGCATCGGCGATCTCCGCGGCCGTCGCCTGTTCCGACTTTCCGGTAGCTCGTTTCTGCAACGACAAGTTATCGGTCGGCGGGCGATTGCCGATACACCTTGTGTACTTCTTTAAGGGGACGGGCGCATGAGCCACGGCGTTTTCGCGGGGAACCGGGCCTCGGGCTGGGCGGCGTGCCTGACGCCGGCGGACGAGGCGGTCCGGGACGGAGTTTGGCAAACCCTCTCGGCCTTGATGCCGGACGTGCACCCCGGCGAACGCCGCGAAAGCGTCCGCTTCAATTTCCCCTACCTCGTGCGGCTGACCATGGTCGCGGACGACGGATCGCCCCGCGGCTCTCCCCTGGTGGTCGTGGGCCGCCAGATCTCCGAGGGCGGGTTCGGCTTCTATCATCCCAAGCCGCTGCCGGCCCGGCGGATGATCGCCACCTTCGACGCCGACGGCGAATCCGTCAGCCTCCTGACGGAATTGCTGTGGTGCCGCTCCACGCAACAAGGTTGGTACGAAAGCGGCGGCCGATTCGTCGCCCGCGTGCCCAATCCCGAACCGTTCCTCGAGCCCCCGACGTAAGCCGGGCAGGTGGAGCCGCACGATGCAGGCATAAGCGGCGCACCTGAGCCGCCGGCGTAAGCCGGCGGTGGATGTTGCGTGGGGACCCCTCTTTCCGATCATCCCCTCTCTTTCATGTCATATCGATAAAGATCACCTGCCGAGGCGCGTGAGTGAGCCATAAACTGCCGGACCCGACATCGCGGCCCAGGTCACGCGCAGCGCTTGGTTCGGCTCGCAGACCCGTAATAAAATCCCTGCTCGGCTCTGGGTAGGAACCCCGCACAACATGATCAGGGGTCCCTCACAATGATCAGGGGTCCCTCACAACATCGACGGGCTGGGATCCTCGAACTCCGCGTTCAGAAAGTACTCTCTGAGCGACTTCGCGGACTGCTCGAGTTCCGAAGGCGCGAAGGTGAAGAGGCTTATGATGTCCGCCTGGGTGCGCTCCGGTAGCTGCCGGAGGTAGGGCTCGACCATTGCATCCCGTTTCTCATGCGACAGGCCCTCGAATCGCCGGTCGATTACCCGAACGCGGATCGACGCCGAGTTATAGCGGTAGGCATCGACCTTCTCGAATCCAGCTTTCCGCAGGACATCCTCGACCTGGCGCGTCTCGTCAGTACGTTTGTTTTCCCACGGGCGTGCGGCTGTCGTAGTCATGGCACTTGACGCTCCACCCAATCATAAATGGCTTTGGCCGTTTTCAGGAAGGCGATCGTCTCACCTGTATCCCGCCGCCCCGTCTCGTACCTCAAGGCGGTTGTCCAATCGAAGCGCCGCATTCTTTTGGCGATGGCAAGTGGGAGGGCGACCCCCAGTTCTTTCAACTCACCGAGCAACACTTCCACCCGGTGCATCTTCGCGCCGGCGGTAAGCTGCTTCAGTTTGTCCGGCTTGTCGGGATCGGGAGTCTGGTGCAAAACGAGGGCCTTGAACGAGCACTCGACGGTGTAACCTCCGATATATTGCGCATCCAGGGTCAGCTTCTCCCGCAGCAGGGTCTCGGCAGTAGTCAGTCGCTGGGCCGCCACCTTCAGAAAGTCGCGCGGCGTTGTCGGCGGCATGAGCCTACTCCAGTGCCTGCAATACGCTCCTTCTGCGCATTATATTGTTTGTACCGGCCGGCCGTCATCAGCACGGCCGGCTGCCCGAGCCGCCGCTTTGCGCCTTGCGTTTGCGTTCGGCATCCGCTCCCAAGCCCCGGCGTGAGCCGGTGGCCGCAGCGGCGGCGGGCCCCGTCTTGCGCGCCCTGTGAGGCGATTTCATCGCGCTATTGAACAAAACGCTTCGTTCTTGTAAGATTGCATCATGGTGCAAACAACCAAGGTCGATGATACGTATAAGAATCCGGAAGGGTGTTGCCGAGGGTAGTTGGAACCGGCTCGACCCTCGGCTGCGGCATCGCCCGACGTGCCCATCGTCGCGGCAAGCCGCCGGGAAACAGCCTCCCCAGCAGGGATTCTATACCCAATCATGCGAGGGTAGGACGTCATGGACGCCGAGACGAAGGCACGCTGCGAGATGACGGCGGAGGTCTTTCGGGCCTTGGCCCACCCCTCTCGCGTGTTCATCGTGGAGCAGCTCGCAAAGCACGGCGAGAAGTGCGTCTGCGAGATGACGGCCTTGATCGGGGCCGACATGTCCACGGTGTCGCGGCATCTGTCGGCCCTCAAAAAGGCCGGCGTGGTAGAAGATGAAAGGCGCGGCACCATGACGTTTTACCGCCTTCGCACCCCCTGCGTGCTGAAATTCTTGCAGTGCGCGGAAAGAGTTTTGCGGGAAAATTATCAGGCCAAGGTGCAAATGCTGAAATAACCGAATAACCGCGGCCGGCGTCGGAGCAGGGCCGGACTCGGACAAAAGGCGGGGGACGATGTGCGGGACGGGCGAGCCGTGCCCGTTTTTTCCGGCACTTGATCTTGCACATTTGGCCAATCACGCACATCGCCCGGCATTGCGAAGGTCCTTGCGATGAACAAGAAAGAATGGGGAATCCTGATCGCCCTGGTCGCGGTCTTCCTCTTCGCCTATTTCGTCAACTTCAATGCCGAACGCGTTCAGACGGCGATCATGGAGGCCTTCCTGATGCTCCAGTGGTATGCCCGAAACCATACCCTGGGCTGCGTCGTGCCGGCCATGTTCATCGCCGGGGCGATTGCCACGTTCCTTTCCAAGGAGGGCGTGCTGCGGCACCTCGGCCCGCAAGCCCGCAAGATCGAGGCCTACAGCGTGGCCTCCGTGGCGGGGACGGTCCTGGCCGTCTGCTCGTGCAGCGTGTTGCCGATGTTCGCGGGCATCTATCGGGTAGGGGCCGGCCTGGGACCGGCCGCCGCCTTCCTCTATTCCGGACCGGCCATCAACGTGATGGCGATCTTCCTCACCGCCCGAGTCCTGGGCTTCGACCTGGGCGTCGCCCGGGTCGTGGGGGCGGTCGTCTTCGCGGTCGTCATCGGCCTGCTGATGGCGTTGATCTTCCGCCGCGAGGAGGAGCATCGCATTCGGGCGATGATGGCCCTGCCGCCGTCGCCCCCCTCCCGGCGCCGCCTCTGGCAGAACGCCGTGTTTTTGGCCTCCATGATCCTGTTCCTGGTCTTTTCCGACTGGAGCGATCCCAGCCGCACGGCGGTGGAGCTTCGGCCCAATACCCCCGTCACCCTGATGGACGGGACGAAGGAACGATTGACGAGCGAAGAATTGAACGTGGCCGTGCTGCTGGAGACGACCACAGCCTATCGCTTCCAATTGGAGGAGCCGGCCGGCCGCTTCGCCAAAGGCGTGAAGATCAACGTGGAGAAGCAATACGTGGTCGAGAAGCGTCAGGATACCCCGCCGGGTTACGAGTGGGCGGCCTGGATCTATCCCCGGCGGTGGTACGCGGCGGGCGCGTTCCTCCTCTTGACCGTCATCATGGCCTTCTCGTGGTTCGAAAAGCCGGAGTTGAAGGCCTGGATGGGCGAGACCTGGAGCTTCTCCAAGCAGATCATCCCGCTGTTGTTCATCGGCGTGTTCGTGACGGGCTTCGTGGCCTCGCTGCTGCCGGAAAAGGCGGTGGCGGCCCTGGTGGGGGGAGACGGCCTCCGCGCCAACCTCGTGGCCTCCGTGATCGGCGCCGCTTGGTACTTCGCCACCTTGACGGAGATTCCGATCCTCGAGGCGTTGATCGGATTGGGCATGGGCAAAGGACCGGCCTTGTCGCTGCTGCTGGCCGGACCCGCCCTCTCCCTGCCCAGCATCGCCGTCATCTACAGCGTCTGGGGCCTCAAGAAGACGGCCGTCTTCACGACCGTGGTCGTGGTGATGAGCGCCGTCGCGGGGATGATCTTCGGGGCATTGTTCGCGTGAGTTGCGAGTTTGGGTGCGACCGGTCGCCCGACCGCCGCCGCCGACTTCCGCAACTATTACGGCAGGTAACGTCTCGAATGGTACACTGGAGGACCGAACGATGAAGCTGATTCAAGTGTTAGGGCCGGGCTGCGCGAAGTGCAAGGCCCTGGAGAGCAACGCTCACGAAGCCGTGAAGCAGTCGGGCATCGAGGCCCAAATCGAAAAAATCTCCGACATCGCCACCATCACCGCCTTCGGCGTCATGATGACTCCCGCTTTGGTCGTCGACGGCGAAGTCAAGATGATGGGCAAAGTGGCCGGCGTGGACGAGATCAAGAAAATCCTCGCCGGTTGAGATACGCCTGCGGCTCACGGAACGTACGCACAATGCAAAGGGCAGGCGCGAAGCGCGAGCCTCGCGCATAAAACTGGAGCCTCGGGCGTCAGCCCGAGGCGGACGCACCGCATACCGTACGACGTGAAAAACGTACTCGCGGAGCATCCGCCGCCGGCGCATGTTAGCGTTCGTTTGCTTGCGCCGGGACACCGCCGGCTTACGCCGGCGGCTCCCATGATAGCGCGGCCGGGTGGCTGGGGTCGTGGGTGGCTGGGGTCGGAGCGCAGCGAAGCCCCCAGACCCCTATCACACGGCCATGACCGGGTGGTTGGGGGGAGAACCGGGGTGGCTGGGGTCGGAGCG
>JAAZNR010000385.1 GCA_012798155.1 Thermogutta sp.
GCCGGCTTGTCGGGCACTGTGCGCCGCCTGGCCGGCTGGGGTCGAAGCGGATTGCCTGGGTGGCTGGGGTCGGAGCGAAGCGCAGCCCCCAGTCAGCCGTTTTCACGCTGCTTCCACCACCAGCTTACGCTGGTGGCTCGGGGTCGGAAGCGGATTGCCTGAGTGGCTGGGGTCGGAGCGAAGCGCAGCCCCCAGTCAGCCGTTTTCACGCTGCTTTCACCACCAGCTTACGCTGGTGGCTCGGCTGCGCCGGGTGCCACTGCCGGCTCGCGCGGGCGGCTCGGGTTGGAGTACTGCCGGGCAGGCTTAGGGATACACGGCGACGGGGACGCCCGCGGCGCGGCGGACCGCCTCGGCCCAGACCTCCAGTTCCGCGGCGGTCATGGGCTGGACAAAGCTCTCGGCGGGTTTGCGGGCCACGGTGTACAACTGGACGCGGCGCAACGACCCGCCCGCCGCGAGAATCTCCCGCAACCGTTCGCAATAGGCCGCCCGTTCGGCCTCGTCCGGCGGCTCGTTCCCCCATCGCAGGAGCATGGTTTGGATGACGATCGGCCTGGCCCGGGCCGCCTCGGTGATGTTCTCCAGGATTTGCCGGAAGGGAACGGCGGTTCGCGCGATGCGGCGGAAATAGGCCTCCGTGCCGGCGTCCAGCTTGGCCCAGATCTCGCCGTTGTCGGCGTCCAGCAGGGCCAGCCCCGCGCGGACGGCGGGCCGGTGCAACATCGAGGCGTTGGTGATGAGCACCAGTTTCAGCTCGGGCGGGGCGAGTTCGCGCCGCACGGCGGCGGCCGCGGCGATCACCTCCGCGAAGTTGCGGTAGGTCGTCGGCTCGCCGTCGCCGCTGAAGGCGATGTCGTGGAAGCGGCGGAACTCGGCGGGGGTCCGGGCGAAGGCCGGATCGCGGAAAATCTCGCCCGAGGCGATCCACGGCACCGCCTCCCGCAGCTCCTCGTCCAGGCGTTTGAGATCGAGGAACTCCCGTTCCCCCATTTCCCGGCGGTCCACCTGGCAATACACGCAATCGAAATTGCAGACCTTGTCCAGGTTGAGGTTGATCCCCAGGGAGACGCCGCCGGCCCGGCGGCTGACCACGGGATAGACGTACTTCCAGTCGCCGAAACGGCGAGGATGATGGCGGAACACCAGGGGTGAAGGCGGTTGATTGGTCATAGAAACCCTGTTGGTTGCCGGGGGGACGGAGTTTGTCAGTTTGCCGATCAACAAGAGCGGGTCCGGCAGCCGGCAACGCAACGCTCCGCATCAGCGGCGCGGAGCGCCGTCCGCCGCACGCGGTTGCTAGCGGTTATCTCCATAGGGCCGCGACGTCGAACTCGATAAGCTCCTTGTTGGAGTTCCGCCTACGAATAGGCCGACATGCGACTTGCGAGAACCCAAGCTGGGACAACATCTCCGCGTAAATCTGCTCCGTTGAAACAAGCGTTCCATAGAAGGTAGAGTTTCCGACGATGTAGTGCAGTTGCGCGCCGGATGCCAGCAGTTTCGGCAGTTCACAAAAATGCGCCCACATGTCGTCAAAGTATTTGGCTACATACTTGGAAAGCAAGGCGCCGTTCTTGTTAGCGGAATGCCCGATCTCCTGGAGAACGCGCGTCAGCCGAGCACTGCTAAAATGCCTGTCCGAGGGTTCCCAATCCGCGAGCCGGCTTGTGGCAATTCCCCAGGTTCCACCGATTGCCGTCCAATCGAGTTCACCGGCGTCTCTGCCGTTTTCGAGAAAGCCCAGCCAGTACATGTACGGGCGTAGCTCACGAACGTAGGAGATACGGTTGGCGTAGGGGGGCGAGGTGATAACCACATCGAACGGCCCCGAAAGGGCCTTCGTCAACCCTCGCGAGTCCGCAAGGACGACCGAGGCCGAACCGACAGGATTCTCGGAGGCACCGCTCAGCACGAATCGAAGATTCGCCTCGAACACCGCTCCTCCATCAAGAGCAAAAAGAAGAGCCGACGGCTCACGGCTCCGGAAGGACATCGATTGATGGTTGAAAGCGGCGTTCGATAGTTCCATCAATGTGCGGCAAAACGCCACGAGCAACAGGTTGCGAGCCTGGGTGCCGGGTTGCGCGGCGCGCTCGATCGCTGCGCGAAGCAGACGAAGGAATTCCAGCGCGTCCGCACTCCACCAGCGTTCGATGTTGAAAATGGGCGGAGCCGAAACCGGCTCGACGGCTCGACGGGCAAGGAGATCGAGTGCCTCGGCGCAGGCGTCTCGGGTCGCCTGGATGATCGCCGTGGAATAGTGCGCCGTCTTGGCCTGAGCAAGCCAGACAAGGAACGGATTGATGTCAGCGGTTACGGCTTCACGGCCGTGATACGCAGCGCAGAGCGCCGTCGTCCCCGTCCCGCAAAAGGGGTCCAAAATCCGCCGTGCCTGGGCGTGGCCGACCACGAACTCTTCCGCGATTTTCAAAGAATAGGCGGGGGTCAGCCTGAGCCAGCCATGCCTGCCGGTCTTGGCGTTGAACTTGTACGTGTACTCGGCCCGCTGTCGAAGCTGGTCTCTCGCCGGCAAGGAAGTCATTCTTGGTCCCCCGCGGTAAGCAGCGCTCGGAGGACGAATTCTACCTCCTCGCGGAGAACATCGGCATTCCTCGTGAAAAAACCTGCCAAGTCATAGCCGACGACATCACGCATGAAATCGTAGGTGGATATAAGCGGGTTCTTCGCGCCTACGATGCCGGTGATTACTACCCATTTCTCGTCTTTGTAGCGTTTCAATATCTGGGCATCGATCTGGGTTGACAGGATCGCGGCGCACGGCAGGTAGCCCATGGTATATGCCGTCGCGGCATTGGCGATATCGGCGTTCTGGCGCTTCGAGTCCTTGCTCTTGTAACCTTGCCGAACCTCGAAGACCGTTCCGTCCAGGGTGGCGAATACCTTGGGGTTTATACCCACCTCGTTCGCCGACTCCCGCATCCATTCATGAAACCGATCCCGCTTGCTCTTGTCGGGGATTCGATCCAGCGGCACTCTGCCATCGAGGTAGAGGAGTCGCTTCCTGCCCGTCGGCAGCAATATCTCATACGACCAGGTCACGTCTTCATCCGAAAGACCGAACGAATCGCGGAGGATGGTTCTGAAGAGATTTTGGCACCCGATGCCGATTTGACGGTAGACACTCGTCATGCCCCCGGCCGCCTTATGGGCGGCATACATCATTGGGCGGCCCAGGCCGAACCAGCTATAGAACGGGTCCGCCTGATACAGCGTCTGGAACTGCTGCAAAGTCAGACCATCGCCTTTGTTGCCTCGGCCGAACTTCGGCTTGTACTTCGCGCACACACGAATCGGCTCCAAAACCAGGTCAAGGTAGGCTGCGTCATTGCGTTCCAAGCGAACGTTCCTTCCGGTCGCGGTTGAGACGCGAACCTTCAATTGGCCTCGTAACGGCTCACGTCCGGCCCGGCGGCGCCGGGGACGGCCCGGCGACCGGCGAGGACGAAAAAAGGGGCGAAGGTCACTCGGCGCGGCGGATGACCGTGAATTCGTCCACCGTGACGGCCGACAATTCGCCGTCCGGCAGTTCCAGCAGGATCACGTCGCCGTAGGTCTGTTCGTCGGCGGAACGGTCGAAGTGCAGACCGTGATGGGCCCGCTCCGTACGCACTACCGTACCCGTCACGGCGGTCTTCCACTGCTTGGAACCGACTTGGACCAGGTGCTCGACCGTGATCCGATCGCCCACTTTCAATTCGTCGAATCGCGTCATCGACTTGGCTTCGCTGCCGCCCATGCCGGCATCCTCCTTGCGGCGCTGCCAGGGGACCTTTGGACCAATCCGTCCATGCCATTATCATTGTTAGCCCGGCTTGCCCGCAAGGCTAGCTTTTCTCCGAGCCGCCGACTCATCTCCGCGGTTCGCCGGGGCGAACGCCGCGGCGCGGGTCATTCCAGCTCGACAACCGGACGATGGCCGGGCGGCTGGGGTCGGAGCAAAGCGGCCGGGCGGCTGGGGTCGGAGCAAAGCGGCCGGGTGGCTGGGGTCGCAGCGGAGCGAAGCCCCCAGTCGCCCTCGGCCTATGCGCCGTACCCACCACCAGCTTACGCTGGTGGCTCATATCTCGGCGCATCCACCACCAGCTTACGCCGGCGGCTCCCATGTCGGCGCACTGACGGCCGGGTGGCTGGGGTCGGAGCGGAGCGCAGCCCCCAGTCGCCCCCGAGACGGCACACAAAGCGAGGCAGCGGCATCGGACGCCGCGGAGGTCTCCCCTTCTCACGGCGTTCGGCCCGATGCACGCTTTTGCGAGAGCCGGGCCCGGCGGAACTCGTACAGAAAGACCCCCGCCGCGACCCCCAGATTCAGCGAGTCCACTTCCGGCGTCATGGGAATGGTCACCTGCGAGTCGCACAGTTCCAGCCACTTGCCCAGGCCCTCTGTCTCGTGGCCCAGCATCAGGGCGGAGGGGAAGGGGCAGGCGAAGTCGGGCAAGGGGACGGCCGATTCGCTCAGCACCGCGGCCGCCAGATGCAGGCCGTGACGCCCCTTGATCGCCTGGAGATCGGCGTGGAGGTCGCTCGTTTTGGCGATGGGGACGGCCATGACCGCGCCCATCGAGACCCGCAACGCCCGCCGCGTGAAAGGGTCGCAGCACCGCTCGCCCAACAAGACGCCGCTGACGCCGAAGGCCGCCGCCGAGCGAAAGACCAGGCCCAGGTTTTCCGGCTTCGTCACCTCGGGGCAGACGATCCAAATGGGGTCGTCCTGCCACGGCCGGGCGAAGAGCTGCTCCGCCGTGCGAAAGGGCTTGCGACGCCCGGCGGCCAGGATGCCTTGGTGAAACTTGTAGCCCGCCGTTTCGTACAGCAAGCGGCGGTCGCCCACGTAGAGCGGGATCGAGCAGGGGATGCGATCCGCGAACTCGTCCACGAGGTCGGCCGCCATCAGGACCGATTCGCAGGGGTATTCGCCGTGCAGCAGGCGCTCGGTGACGAACCAGCCCTCGGCGATGAAGAGGGCCTCGCCGCGGAGCGTCCGTTCCGGCAGGTTGCGGTACGCTGCCACCCGCGGATCGTCGATGCTGCTGATCGGCTCGAAGGTTCGTGCGGTCATGGCCTGGAATCGACAACGAGGCAAGGCGGGGATCGCCCGCCGGCGCCGCCTGGGTGGCTGGGGTCGCAGCGGAGCGGAGCCCCCAGACAGCCCTTTTCATGCTGCTTGCACCACCAGCTTACGCTGGTGGCTCATATCTCGGCACACCCACCACCGGCTTACGCCGGTGGCTCGGGTCCGCGGTCCGCCGTTTATTCTTGCATCAGGCGCAGTTACCGCCGGTATTCTTGCATCAGACCCAGCCACCGCCGGCTGGCGCGGGAGGCGATCCGC
>JAAZNR010000386.1 GCA_012798155.1 Thermogutta sp.
TGCGACCGAGGCGGTATTCGTCTCCCATAGCGAGCAAAAGACGCGGAAACTGGGTCGCGACTTGGCACGGCTGTTGCCCGATCCGGCGGTGGTTGCCCTGGTGGGCACATTGGGTTCGGGCAAGACCCGGCTTGTGCAGGGCTTGGCCGAGGGCTGCGGTTGCGACCCGCGATTGGTTACCAGCCCGACTTTCGTTCTGATCCAGGAATACCTCGGTAAGCGGCGACTGTATCATTTTGACGTGTATCGCCTCCAAGATGTGAGTGAGTTTGTCGATTTAGGGGCGGAAGAGTATTTTGCCGGGTCCGGTATCTGCGCGATCGAATGGGCGGATCGGGTGTTGGATTATCTCCCCACTGAACGGCTCGACGTCTTCCTTGAGATACGAGATACGGACAGTCGCACCGTTCGGGTCGTTGCTCGGGACCTTCGGTATGCCGCGTGCGTGGAGTCGTTGCGACTGCGCTATTCCTGATTGTTTACCTAGTATCGCCAATTTGCTTAAATACCTGAAGCATAACCCATCTCTTGTAGGGTTTTGAACAGGGGTACTGCTTTGATGCCGACCGTTCAATGCGGCCGGCAAGGCCTCCGATACAATCATTTAGGCGAGGTTGTCGTTCGCAGGACGGTCGTGACGGAACCGTCGCAAACGGCGAGGGTTTATCAGTATGGGACCGGTCATAATCGGCCGAGGGTGCGGGTGTGACCCGCCCTTCACTGCCGGGGCTGACAATGGAGGATGGAGGCGATTGCCATGCGATTGTACGACAGAACCCGAAACAATCTCGTACCCTGTCTGGCGGTCGCCGCGGCGTGGGTTTTGTTGCCGGCTGAGATGGGCCTTGCGCAACTGAGCAGCAATCTCAGCGGTTTTGGTTCGGGGCTTACCAGCCAAAGAAGCTCAGGCCTTTCCAGCGGCGGGGGCCTCTCCGCGACTTCGGGGATAGGTTCCACGTCCGGGCAATTCATGAACCTGGGAAACGTGAATACCGCCACCCAGATGCTCGGCACAACCAGCAATCAGAGTTTTGTGGGGGCGGATAGCAGCGATATCAGCAACGTCATGAGCATGTTGCAGGGGACCTCCGGCCGGACCGGCACCCGGAGCGGAACCACCGGTCTTTCTTCATTCGGCTTGAACAGCCGAGGGTTGAGCGGGCTGACGGGAAGCCGCGGCAGCACGAGCAACCGGAGCATTACGTCGCGTTCTCGAATGGGGCGTAACCAGCAGGACCCCATTCGCAGCGCTCTGAAGGTGGGATTCGATGTGCCGCAACGCGAGTCCGGCGGCGGTGGCGAGCCGGCACTGGCGGCGGTTTCCGCCGCCAAGAGCTTTGCCTCGGCCGCCTCGCGGATACCGGGCGCAACCGTGGAGATCAGCGTCCAAGGCCGAACGGCGGTGCTTCAAGGGACCGTCCCATCCGATCGGGAGCGGCTGGTGGCGGAGCGGCTGGCACTCTTGGAACCGGGTATTGAGCGGGTTGAAAACCGCTTGACGGTTGCCCCCCCGCCTCCGTGATCATCTGCCCCGGCGTGGGCGGGCTTTCCAGGCCGCCCGTCGCATTTCCCCATCCCCAACTCGATGGGTTCAGGCGCGGCTGCGTGTCCGGCACCGGCTCCATGTGGATGCGGGCAGGTGATTCGGAGCGTGCTTCCCCAATTCGAACGGTGGTAGTTGCCCGCGAGTTCGAGTCCGTCCCTGCCGCAGTCCCGGCTTGTGGAGCGTCGTGCGCTCCGTTCTCCGGCGCTCGGCCTAAACGGGCACTGTTCCCAAGGCTCAGCGTCAGCGTCTGCATACGTTGCGACGGGCTGGCATCGGCGTCGGCTTGGGCCTCACTCGCCGAGCGGCTTGGGGCGGTCCCGCCGGAACCTGCACGGTGCGGGGACACGGCTTCCGCGTAAGAAGTCTGCCGGATGGCATCGCGCGGTCCCGGGTTCTTCGACGAAGGGGCCGCGGCCTCGGGGGTACCGGCGTAGGCCTCGGCCGATGAGGGCTTGGGCGACGCCAAGCCGGGGTTGGCCAAGCCGGGCAGGAAGACTCGGGCTTGTTCGCTCATGACCGAGCCGCCGGTCTCGGGAATCAATCGCACCATAAGGCTGAGTCGTTGCGGCTCCGGGCTGAACTGATCCCAGGGGATGAGCACGCTGTACGAAGGTCCCATATTGGACTCGGATTCCATCTGGGCCAATTGCTCGGCGGTAAAGACGAATTTGCGGACCGGTTTGAGGTTGTCGGGCGGAGGAAGATCGTCGTCGAAGGCGTAGACCACCAATGTCCCCTTCACTGGGATGGAGCGTGTCATGTCGTGCGAATAGAACAGGATGCGGCCGCCGAATCCGCGGTAGGGCGGTCCGCTGACTCGTTCGAGCACGGCGTCCGTCCAGAAGGCTACTACCGAAGCGGGCGGCCCCTCCGGCTCCTGTCGCCACGGGATGTTGCGCCGCATGTCGAATCGGGCGCAACCCGGCAAGATCGTGACGAATACGGCCGCGGTCACAATCGCTCGCAGCCGGGGCTTGGATTGGGTGCGCTTCGCCGACATCATGTTCCCTTTCGCTTCCGAGGGCCGTGCGGGACGCTCTCCGATGGTGCTCTCGATTTCACGGGTTTGGCCCACTTGCCGGGGCGGTTGAAGAAGGGATTGGAGCGGGCGGAAACGGTTGCGGCGAAACGAAGGCCTCCGTCTCGTCCTCGAATACCGCCGCGGCGGAACCGGGCGGAAGGTGGAACGAGGCTGCCGGCTGAACGTGGGGCGCGTGCGTGCCGCCGGCGGCATTGTTAGGGGCCGAGCCGGGCATCGAGTGAGACGATCGCGGACCGGCCTCCCCTTGGAAGGGCGTGGGATTCCCCGGCGCGGCCCCGGGAGCCTGCGGGCTGGGAAGGGGGACGAGTTCCGGGGGGACGACTTCCGGGGGGACATCCCCCGGCCCTGCCGGTAGGTACATCTCTTGCTCCGCACCCTGAATGGGGGCCGGGGTGGGCGCGAGGGTCGGCCCCCTGATAACGGTGCTGACGATGTCCGGCTCCAAGGCCGCCACGTCGGCCAGGCACCAGTGCATGCGGGCGGCCTCGATCTGGCGGACCCGCTCCACGTCGCTCTCCGAACGCACGACGTGGGGCGTGAGGATGATCAGAAGCTCCGTCCGCGTGCAATCCTCGGCGTCGTAGCGGAACAGGTGCTTGAGGATGGGGAAGTCGCTCAGGCCCGGGATGCGGCGATTGGTACGGCTCACGCTCTTCGTGATCAGCCCGCCGAGGATGATCGTTTGGCCGTCCCCCGCGCTGACCGTGGTTTGGGCGCGGGTCGTGTTGATCCGCGGCGAACGGATGATCTGGCCGGACGCCGACACCGAAATGGGGATGCCTTCCGATTCGGGACCCACGTCGGATTTTTCGGCGTTGATTTCGAGCACGACTTGGCCGTCCGGGCTGATCCGTGGTCGAACCAAGAGGATAAGGCCGGTATCGGTGAAGCTGACGCTGTTGACCTGCGTGTTTTCCGTGACCGAGGTTCCGGTGATGGTGGGGACTCGCTGACCGACTTGGATGAAAGCGGCCTGATTGTCGAGGGCCATGACTTGCGGTCGGCTGAGGATGTCCAGTCGACGATTTTGCTGCAAGGCACGGATCAGCACGCTGACCGCCTCGCTGGATGCCGAAAGGACCATGCCGCCGAA
>JAAZNR010000387.1 GCA_012798155.1 Thermogutta sp.
ATCCGCGGGCGTACCGCTGAAGGTCACGGTATCGCGCCCGCCCGCTCCGTCGAAGCGAATCTCGTCCACGTCGGCCGTGGAATAATTGTAGGTGGTTCCGTTTACGATCACCGCGTGCACGGTCCCCGCGGTGCCGATGCTGACCTGGTCCTCGCCGCTGCCGCCGGTAATAAAGACCGTTCGCCCCTGCCGGACGACCTGCGCGGCGGAGGCAGCCAGGCTGATGCGGTAATCCTCGACCTCGCCGTCGGGAGCGTATCCGGTCGGGGCGTTGACGCCCTGGCTGCTGAAGCGGAACCGGGCATAGGTGTTTCCGGCGCGAGCATCGGACGGGATGTCGAAGCTCAAGGTATTGACCCCGGCCGCAAGCGCTCGGCCGCTGAGGATGCGTTCGCCGGGATCATCCCAATCGCCGTCTTGATTGAAGTCCACCCAGGCGTCCAGCTTGCCCGAGGCGGAAGCCGTCACATCGATTACCGCCGTGCCGCCCAGCAGCAATTGCGAGGCGAATACCACGCCGTCCTCGTCGTCCGAGATGAACGTGTCGTCGCCGTCGGCGGCGGTGCTCGGCCGCCCGTCTCCTTCCGCGTCGAGGCGGGTGCCCAGCCGCAGCGAACCGAGCAGGTGTCGAGCACCATTGTCGGCGAGCAGCGTGGGATAAGGCGCCGGGGCATCCCCGTAGTCCAGGCTGCCGTCATCATTGAGGATCCAGATTTGCGCCTGCGGATCATCGATCACGGCCAGTTGCGGATTGCTGATATTGAGGAAGAAGTTCTCATCGGCTTCGATCCGGGTGTCGCCCACGATCTCCAAATCGATCGCGGCCGTGGCCCTGGCAGGTTGCTGCCGAGCAATGACGATCTCGTAGTTTCCGCCCTCGAACCGACGCCAGACGGCCAGATCTTCCGTGATCACGGGGTACCAGTCGTAGCCCGGATTGTTGGAAATGTTCCGCGGGATACCGGTTGTGCTCAAATCGGTGTAGTAGACCTCCCAATTGCCGTTGACGAAGGCATGCCACACCAATTCGTCGCCGTGGACCCGCGGCAACTCATCCACGACGTTATTCTCGGAGACCTTTCGCAACGAGGCCGGCCCGAGATTCAGATTGATGTAGTAAATCTCGAGGTCCGTGCCGTCGTTGCCTTCCCAGACCACGTTGTTGCCGGAGATCTCGGGATGCATGTCATCCCGCGTGTCGGCGGTCAAGATCGTGGTGGTACTGGTGGCGACGTCGTACAGCGCGATCTCCCAATCGTTGCCGTCGTGCTGTTGCCAGACCACGCGATTGCCGTCGATCCGCGGGAAGCGGTCGTCCAGCGTGTTGTTGGTCACGCGGCGCGTTGTGCCGTAGGCATAGACGTAGATTTCGTTGTCGAAACCATCGAAGGCGTACCACGCCACGTTGCGTCCCGACACGACGGGCAAGTAATTGTCGAACTCGTTGTTCGAGATGTTGACGGGATCGCCGCCGGCCGCGATGTCGTACGCGTAGATCTGCTGGGTCCCGCCGACGGCACCCCACCAGACGACCAGATCGCCGGAGGCTTGCGGGTCTTTGTCGTCGAAGTCGTTGTCGGTCAGCTTGCGGGTGGCGTCCGTGTTGACATCGTACAGATAGATCTCGTAGTCCTGACCGTCGAAGCCGGACCAAACCACGTATTGGCCGTGGATCGCGGCGAGGCGGTCATCCGTGGTGTTGTCGGTCAAACGCCGGGTGTTCGCGCCGTCGAACAAGTAGATTTCCCAATCCTGCCCGTCGAACGTCTCCCAGACCACCCGGTCCTGCCATACGCTGAAGTCGTAGTCATTGACGGAGTTGAGCGTGAGGAGTTCCGTCTTCCATGTGGGAGAGGGAATACCCTGCGGCGTGAAGACGAACGTGCCGGAGGCCGGGACATAGTCGTTGTTCAGCGTGGTCGCCGTGCCGTCCGCGGTTTGATAGTTGAAGGAGATGGGTGCCCCGAACGAATCGGAGACCTCGACCGTGACGGTAACGCGAGTGCGGCCGCTGTTGCCCTCGGCCACGGCCGCGTCGTCGATCACGACGTGAGCCAACTTGTAATTGCCGAAGTTGACATCGGTGAGGTTTTCCCCGGTGGCCAACGTGACGCTATAAGACCCGTCGCTGCCGCTCCGGGTAGTGGCGTCGACCAGCGGGCTGGTAAGCGGGTCGAAGATCACCGTCGGGCCGGCCAAATGCACGAGATCGGCCTCGGCCGTCGCCGTGATGCCGAAGCCGGCCACGGCGTTGATGGCGTTCATGACCGAAGCGGCCACCACCGTGGCGGTGTCGGTCGGGTTGAACGGGATGCGGCGATTGCCCGCGGTGACGCTGCTGTTCGAGTCGAACTCGAATGTCACCACCGTCGTGCCGTTGGAGATCGTGAACCTCTGGCCGTCCGTGAGGGACGAGCCGGCCGGCGCTCGAAGGTGCCGGGTCTGCCCGTCGGGGAGAACCACGCCGGCCGTCGGATACGTCTGAATCCAGCCGCTCGGCACCACCTCGCGGACGGTATAGGACCCGGCGAATAGTCCCGTGAATTGATAGAAGCCCGTTTCGTCCACGTCGGTCGTCGACGGGTCATCCAGTTGGGTGACCGCCGCCGGCTCGAACGAGTCGAGGGCATTGTTGTTATTGAGGTCCACGTAGACCTGGACGCCGGGCAAACCCGGTTCCACGCCGAACGGCCGGCCTGTGTTCGGGTCGAAACGGAAGGTGTATTGCCGCTGTTCCAAGAGCGCCGTGAGGTCGGCGGGGGTGGAGGGCCTGGCCACGCTGAGGTAGTTCAAGCCGTCGCCCGCATCGTATCCGATCTGTGCGCCCGGCGCACCAAAACCGTCCACGCCGAAACCGTCGCCGGTCGTCCACTCCATGTTGTGGTAGTAGAAGGCCACGACGTCGCCGCCCGGATCGTCCTCGACGTACAGCGAGAACGTGTTCCGCTTGTCGTTGTGCTGGTTATAGTAGCCGACGTTGATCCAGTCGATTTGGACGACCGGATTGCCGCGGGAACTGGTGCTTTGCTGCAACCGGATTTGGCCCACGCCCCGCGTGTCCACGTCGGCCCAGAACGGGGCCAGCATCGGTTCCCCTTGCGGAAAGCCGGCGGCCGAGAAGGTACCGAGCGGATTGGCGAAGGTGACGATGCCGTTCGTCGAAACGTAGATCTGGTTGTAGGCCTTGCCGAAGAATTCGAAATCGAATCCCAGCGGGATGGCGTTGCTCGCCATGTCGTCGCCGGCGGGAAGGACGATGTCGCCCGCGCCCGGCGGCAGGATCGTTACGGCCGGAACTTGATCACTCGGTTCCCGATCCCAAACGCCGTTCGCGTTGAGATCGTTGAACTTGTAGCCGCTGATGGACGATGTGCCGGCGATCACGCGGACCAGGTAGTCCTCGACCTCGCCGTCGGGAATCGTCGTTTCCCCCGCCGGCGTGTACGGCAACAGGCCGGGCGTATGGCTGAAGCGGAAACGAGCGAACGTATCCGCGGACTCCAATTCTCTCGGCACGCGGAACTGGAGCAGGTTGTCGCCCGCCGCGAGCGGTTGGTCGGCGAAAATCTGCTCGCCTGGATCGTTCCAGTCGCCGTCGGCGTTGTAGTCGATCCAGGCATTGAGATAGCCGCCGGCCTGTGAGGCGTAAACCGTGATGGTCGCCAACTCGCCGGTCAACAACGGCGTGTTGAAGGTTACGCCGTCTTCATCGGCCTGATCGGTATTATCGTCTCCGGTGGCCGTCGCGTCGGGTTGGCCTTCCAACTCATAATCCGCCGCTTGTCCCAAATGGAATCCGCGGACGAGGCGGTGGCGGGCCCCGCCGTCGGCGGCCAAGGTCGGATACGGCGCCGGGGCGTCGCCGAAGTCGAGCGGGGCGTCCACGATCGCCGTTCGGTAATCCTCGACTTCGCCGTCCTGGGCGGATCCGGTAGGCCCGAGGTCGAGTTCAGTGCCGACCCGGAATCGCACGTAGGTCGTGCCTAAAACCGCGTCCTGAGGAACGCTAAAGAACAGATTATGCGGGCCCGCCGCGGCCAGCAATTGATTGACGAAGATTTGCTCGCCGGGATCGTTGAAATCGCCGTCGCCGTTGAAGTCCGCCCAACCTTGCAAATAAGCGTTCGGTTGCGAGACGACGACCTGGATTTCCACGGGGCTGCCGGGCACCAAGGCATCCAGAAACAGGACGCCGTCCTCGTCGTCGATGCCGGCCCTGTCATCGCCGTCCGCCGGGGCCGCCGGCTTGCCGTCCAGTTCCGGATCGACCGCGGCTCCCAGGTACAAGCCCGAGCCGAGCCGGTGCCGGGCGCCGTCCACGCCGCGGGTCGTGCCGTAGGAATCCGGCGCATCGCCGTAGTCTTCGTGATAGGGCACCAACTCGACCAGGTAGTCCTCGACTTCGCCGTCCTGGGCGACGCCGGTGGGATTCAGCCCGCCGGTACTGCTGAAGCGGAAGCGTGCGAACGTCTGGCCGGGGTCAAAACCCGAGGGCAGGTTCACCGGCAGCAGGTTCTCGCCCGGCTGCAACAACATGGCATCGAAGACCTTTTCGCCCGCGTCGGCCCAGTCGCCGTCCATGTTCAGATCGATCCAGGCGTCCAGGTAGCCTTCGGCGGAGGCGATGACGCGGATCTGCGTGGCGCCGCCGATCAGCAAGCCCGCGTCGAACGACACGCCGTCGTCGAAGGTGTCGCCCGTGGCCGTGGCGTTGTGCCGCGCGTCGGCCTCGCTGCTGACGCCGCTGCCGAGGTACAGATCCGGCACGATGATGTGGCTGGCGCCGTTGTTCTTCAACGTTGTAGGATAAGGACCGTCCGGGGCGTCGCCGAAGTCGATCCCCGCCACATTGACCGTGAAGTACGTCGTACCGTCACCGCGATTGGCCTGAAGCGGATTACCCGCCAGGTCGCGAACGGCCTGGTTGTCGAGCACGATCTTATAGATGTGGCCGATCGACCACACCCCGGATGCCGGCACGAGGTAGATGATGTCATCCACCGGCTGGTACTGGAAGAAGTAATCCTTCCCCTCCTCGAGCAGGACGTCGCCGCGGTAGACGGAAACGGCATCCGCCGTCACCGTGCGGTCGTTGATTCCGACGCCGTCCTCATCCAGCAACTTCACGGCGAAGCGGAAGACCCGTTGGCCGGCGACGAACACGTCGTTCAATCGGCGATCGCGATCCACGCCCGCCCCGTCGTTGTCCAGCGGCTCGATCAACCCGCTGGTCGGGCCGCGGAAGTCCACGCGATCCACGGCGCCGCGATCCTTGTACACACTCAACCCGCCGCCCGGAGGCGGATTGACCGCCGGATCGTCCTTTCGCAATTGGCCGTACAGGTCCATCGCGGGAGCGATGATGGGAGAGGCCGCGATGCCGATGGGTTGCAGGACCGAATTGTAGTATTCGAACCGCTCCTGCAACGCATCGATCGAGCTGTCGATGATCTCCGAGCCTTGATTCGGGATGAAGTTGTAGTTGACCGGGTCGACGAACAGCGGCGCTCCGGCGGCCAGGACGCGGTCGAAGGTGCCCAGTCCGCGACCTTGCACGTTGGTGCCGTTGCCTTGATAGGCGTTGCCGCCCAATACCGTATTGGGGTTGGACGACGCGTCCACCATAATTCCCGTGTTGAGGTTGGCCACGACGTTGTTGAGCAAAGTCGGGCCGGCGTTGTTGACGACCGTGATTCCCACGCCGTTGGGCGAGAGGCCGCCGTAAACCGTGTTGTTCACCACGCGGACGAAGGGGATGGCGCCGGTAGGCTGCCCGACCTCGCCGCTGATGCGGATACCGCCCTGCGTGTTGAAGGCGACCAGATTATTCTGGAGTGTGACTCCCGCCGCCAATTGATTGGGGGCGTTCATCGTCCGCCCCGAAGCCGGGTGCGGCGCGTTGGAGACCGGTTCGCGGTCGGCAGGTTCCACGCGGATGCCGTATTCGGAGGCGTGGAAGACCGACGTGTTCTCGACGA
>JAAZNR010000388.1 GCA_012798155.1 Thermogutta sp.
CCCAGATGATGGCCGTGTTATCCGACGATGCGGTCACGATCCGCCGGCCGCCCGGACTGAAGCCCGCAGAGTTAACGCACTCGGTGTGCCCCTGGAGCACCAAGAGCCTTTCCCCGGTCTGGGCGTCCCACACGCCGGCGGTCTTGTCCGCCGATGCGGTCACGATCCGCCGGGCGTCCGGGCTGAAGGCCGCGGACCAAACTAAGCCGGTGTGCCCCCCGAGCACCAAGAGCCTTTCCCCGGTTTGGGCGTCCCACACGCCGGCGGTCTTGTCCCCCGATGCGGTCACGATCCGCCGGCCGTCCGGACTGAAACTGCAACGCCCCGGCGGCTGGATCGCAACAAAGGTCCCCGGCGGAATCGTACCCGCGACCTCGGACCTGCCATGCCCGGACCCGCCCCATTGTGGAGCAGCTCCAGGCGGCGAAGCCGTGGAGCCGGCCGGGGCCTTCGGCTGCCGGCCGCCTGAGAGCCGAGCCTGATGCAGGCGTCGCACCCAGTTCCGCGCCCCGTCCGAGGGCCGCTTCCCCGGATCGGGATCGAGGGCCGCAAGGAGCAAGGGCTTCTCGCCTGCTTCCAGGCCATCCAGGATCGGGTCACCCCGCCGCTGCCGGTCGAATATCTCCCCCGGGTTGTCCCCGAACGGTTCGTTGCCCGTCCGGAGCTTGACGTATGTTGCCGCCAGGGAGTAGAGGTCCGTGACGGGCGTCAGGCGGTGCTCCTGCCAGGCCTCGGGCGGGAGATAGCCGAGGGTCCCCAAGAAGCCGGTATGCGAGGCCGTGCTCGCCCCCACCAGCTTGGCCAGGCCCAGGTCGCCCACCTTCACCCGGCCGTGAAAGAGGAGCAGATTCTGCGGCTTGATGTCGCGGTGATAGATGCCCTTGCCGTGGAGAAAGTCCAGGCCCTCGGCTGCGTCATAGATGAGTCGGATGAGCTGCTTGACGGGGATGCCCGGCCGCCCCTCCTCCCGATGGCGCTCCCACAGCCGAAGGAGGTCGCCGTCGGTGGCCAGCTCCCAGCGGGTCACCAGGTAGTCGCTGACCACCCAGTAGTCGAGCAGGCTGACGACGTGGGGATGCCCGGCCAGGACCTTCACCAGTTTGAGGTTTTCCAGCTCCTTTCGCAGGGCGGGATTGTCGGCGCGGATCTGCTGGAGGGAGACCTTGACGGCCGAGCGGACGCCGCTGGGGGCTTCCACCTCCCAGGCCTCGGCGAACCCGCCCGCCCCCAGCCGCTTGACGAGCTGGAGTTTCTGCTCGTTCTCCAGAAATGCCCGAACGATGTCGTCCATCTTGCCGCCCCCCCCTGGTGTCTCGGCCCGTCTCTCTGCGTGTCTCGGGTAACGCCCTTCGCCCCGCTGGTGCAGCGACACTCGTTGCCCGGCGGCGGTCCCGGCGCGTATTATAAGTACTATAGCTTGCCGGGGGCGTGATGACATAATGCACGCCCGAGCCGCCGGCGTAAGCATCGCCTGATAGAACCATAAACGTCGCACATGAGCCGCCGGCGTAAGCTGGTGGTGGAGGCGCCGCGAAGCGGTCCGGCTGGGGGCTCCGCTCCGACCCCAGCTACCCGGCCAGTCCCAGGCACGCTGCCGACCCCAGGCACTCTGCCCGTCCCAGCCACCCCACCGACGACGGGGACAACATGGCTCAATTGATGTCGTTCCCGGGCGGCTTCATTAGTTTCATTCGCGTCTATTCGCGGACATCAGCGTAGCCTGGATGCCCGGCGAAGTAGCCTGGATGCCCGGCGAAACGGTCACGTCACAGGTCGCGTTGCCGGCTCATATCGCGTTCCGCCCGGCAAATCGGGCAACCGGCTTCCTCCACGTGGTAGCGGACGTCCCGCAATTCCGGGTCGTGGGGATCGGCCAGATAGGCCGCCAGCCGCTCCGGGCTGGGGCACATCGCGCCCAGCTCGTTGACCACCCAGCGAACGACGTCGCCCAGACTCTGAAGCCGCGGGGGCTGGGAGACGTGGGATTGGTTCATCGGTCGTGCCCCTCGCCGTAGAGCGTCAAGAAGACCGAGCGGTCGATATCCTTGTCGCCGATGCGCCGATAAACCCATTGCCGGGCCTGATGCAACCATTGGTAAACCGCCTCGCGCGGGACCCCCATTGCGGCGGCGATGTCCGCGGGACTTTGCCCGTGCAACGAGCGTTCGTAGGCCTCTTTCAGAGCGAGTCGCCCGGCCTGCCCGGAGCCGGGGGCCTTCCTTTCGCACCAGCGGCAGAACTCCGCCAGGACCTCGCTTAGCAGCAGCCCCTGACGCCGGCGGCGCTCTTGCTCCACGACCTCGCGGGAAGGAGAAGGCAGCGGCGAGGGAGGCTCGTTGCCCGGCCGATCAGCGGAAACGCCGGTCGCGCCGGCCTGCAAGGAGAGGAAGACCTGCCTTTCCAGAGCCCGCAGACGATCGATCGCCCGGCTGCGAATCACCGCCCGAAGCCAGCTTTCCCAACCGTTTTGCGGCCGGAACCCGTCGTCCACGACCCGGCGGCGGGCCTCCAGCCAAGCTTGCTGCAGGAGGTCCTCGGCTTCATCGGCCAGGCGGGGAAATCCGCGGACGATGTAGGTCACGAGCCTCGGCCGGCAAAGCTCGAGGTCGCGGGTCAGCTCGCAAAGGGCGTCGCACTCGGTCACGGCGCCTCCCGGCTCTTCAAGCGTTCCAAGGACGAAACTTCAGGGCCATCGTCTCGCCGGCGTCGGGACTCACCAGCATCCGCCCCAGCCGCTCGGCCTCGTCCCAATGCGATTCGATCAGCAATTGTCCGGGCAGATAGAGCGTATGGTCGTCCGGGGACCACGTTATGCCGGGGGCCTCCATTCGGCCTTGCCCGCCCTCCGTCGCCCACTCCAGGCCGCTCGATCCCCACCGCAGGACCACGCCGCTACAGGGGATATTTTTAAGCACCA
>JAAZNR010000389.1 GCA_012798155.1 Thermogutta sp.
CCTGGCTAGCGCATCTGCTTTGGGAGCAGAGGGTCGCCGGTTCGAATCCGGCCACCCCGATTAACCCGATTGAGAGGAATCGCTTGTCGGTATGGGACAAGCGAACTGTCCTTTGTTGGGGCAAGCACTTACGGCGAATCATCGGGAGAACCGCGTGCGCCGAACCGGCGCCGCCGGATGCCCCTCCCGCATCCCAACACCCCGCAATGCTTTGCGGCGCCCTGGGATGCGAACCGGGCGGGGGCCGGTGCAGCATTTGGTACTGCGGCATGGCCGGTGGTACGGCAGCACGACGGGAACGCTTGACCTTGCCCGACCACGGAGCGTCGCCGTTACCATCCAGTCACTTTGCCGGCGCGGCGGGCCGGGGTGAGGGCTTTTTCTTGGCCGGGCGGGGGCTTTCGAACAGCGGCGCGATGTTATCACGATTCCAGCTTTCGTACAGCGCGCGAAGCTCCTCGACCTTCTCCGGATGTGCCGCGGTCAGGCTTCGGCTCTCGCCGATATCCGTATCGAGCCGGTATAGCTCCGCCGGGCTTTGACCACGCCGCAGCAGCTTCCATTCTCCTCGGCGTACCGCCCAACTAGCTCCGCCTCCGGTTCGCCAAAAGAGCGTGTCGTGCGGCGGCGCGGAGTCCTCGCCCAGCAAATGGGGCATGATATTCACCCCGTCGATTCCCGGCTCATCGGGAAACGCCGATTCCGCCAGGGCCGCGGCGGTCGCCGGGACGTCCAGGCTGATGATCGGCAGGTCATAGGTCGTTCCGGATGCCAGGACGCCTTTCCATGTGACGACGAACGGGACTCGAATACCCCCCTCGTAGACGGAGCCTTTTGCGCCCCGCAAGGGAGAGTTGCTGGAATGCGTCACCTCCGTCGGCCCCCCATTGTCGCTGAGGAAGAAAACGACGGTGTTTTCGGCCAGCCCGAGATTTTGCAGGGTTTCCCAGACCTTGCCCACGCCGTCATCGAGGGCGCAGATCATGGCGGCATAGGTTTTTCGCACCGGGTCCTCGATGTGGGCGACTCGGCTCAGTCGCTCGTCGGTGGCTTGCAGCGGTGTGTGGGGAGCATTGTACGCCAAATACAAAAAGAACCTTTCCTTTTGATGCCGCTCGATGAAGCTCACTGCTTCTTTGCTGAGGACGTCCGTCAAATACCCCTCAAAACACTCCTCGACCTCGTTTCTTTGCAGGGGCTCGTTTCTTTGCAGGGGGATTCTTCTCAAGGGGATCAAGTACTCGTTAGTTTCCCCGGGCGGGTTGCATCGGAAATAGTCGTGCCCCCCGCCGATGAGACCGAAATACTCCTGAAAACCTCGCCGGTTGGGATGGAACTGGGGCGCGGCTCCGAGATGCCACTTGCCGACGGCCCCGGTCACGTAACCCGCCGCGGCCAGCACCTCGGCCACGGTGTGCTGGGAGGTGGGCAGGCCCGCCACGTTATCCTTCGGATCATAGCGGGGGTTGTTTTCGTGGCCGAACCGCTGCTGATACCGCGCTGTCATCAGTCCGGCGCGGGTCGGGCTGCAGAAGGGGTGGGAGACGTACCCGTTGGTGCATCGCACGCCCTCCGCGGCGAGGCGGTCGAGGTTGGGCGTCGGAATGTCGCGGCAGCCCTGGAACCCGACGTCGGCGTAGCCCAGGTCATCCGCCAGAATCACGATCATGTTCGGCTTGACCTGCGGGGAGTCCGCCAGACCGAGGCACGGATCTAAACTTGCCGGCAAGGCGGCGAAGATCACAGCCAGGCAAGTGCCGACTCCCACTCTAGTCCGAGACATCCCACGGCTTTCTTGCATCATGATTACGCTCCCGAGGTGTGAAGAACCGCTCCCGAATTGCGAGGAACCCTGGCACCGACACTCTTACCGCCGCGCCAGCGGCTACCGGCGCGCCAGCGGCATCGACCGCACGCCGGGCGGCAAGGCCTCGTCGCCGGGCACAGTCTGCCGAAACGGTGCATATTCGCTCTGATAACCGTTCACGGGGACTGTGTTCATGCTTGCGATGAAAGCCGCGACCATGGGACTGCCGCCTTTGGCGTCAATGGGCGGATACGTTTTTCGGCTCGCAGCGGCCCGGGGACGGCTAGGCGGAATAAAAGGATGGAAACGTAGAGAACGCGGAGAACGCAGAGTTCGGGCTACCAATTCTTGGTTCTCCTTCTTCTCTCTCCGCGTCCTCTGCGCCCTCCGCGTTTCAAAAACAGCCTCTGCGCCTCCGCGTTCCGATGACAGACCGGGCAGGCGCGTGAAGGACCGCTCGCTCCGAAACCCGCCAAATCACCGGGTTCCGACCGAATCGAACCTATTGTAATCGCGATTTGGTTCGAAACAACCGGCGTCTGTCTTGCCCGCAGTTCAATGCGGCACGTTTCAATGCGGCACGACCGGCAGGTACTCCCTTGCCGGATTCCAAGGGGTCCGAATCGCGGATTCGTCCTTGGGGCGAGGTCCAGCAAGTCCGGCGGGAAGATACTCCAAATTATCCATATCAACCAAACAATCACGCCTATTTATCCGATACTCTCTAGTATAGGTACGGCGTGCAATTTATGCAGATTATTCAGTCTTCTTATGTTTCGTGACACTCGTTTCTCGGAGGGTAGGCTGTGGCACCATACCAATCGCTGAGATTGGGTACTTTGCGTGATTTACGTGGATTTGTGAGGCGGACATTATGTGATTCGAACTATCTGCAAGAGGACCAATTCCCCATGGCGGAGCGGGTCCTGCTTCGCGGCGGACGGCCCCAAGGGGTTCTGTTCTGGATAAGCGGTCCCCGCCAGGTGCGGTTGACGGCCATTTGGGATGCGGAACGTCGGCAAGTCCTCTTTTACGATTCGGCCGGCGAGCGATATCTCACCGTCCCCTTGGCTGAAGCCCCTATCTTGCCGGCGGAGTGCGAAGAAGCGGCCTAGATCATGACGGGTCGAGGCGAAAGAGGCCTCGGCGGGGCTGAAAAAGAGGCGATGGGGCTTGCCTTCGCCGGAAGTCTGGGCGAGGCGATGAACGCGGCCGAAAGACGGAAGGCATGACGGTCCGCGACCGGAGCCGGCACCAACCGCATCCCCGCGGCCGACCGACTCGGCGTCGATTCCAAAACAATTCCAGGGTAATACTCGAGTCCAATGCAGCCGACCGGCTACAGATGCTTTGATACAGGGAGCGTGCAGCGATGCTGGTTCTTTCTCGCAAAGAAAACCAACGGATCCGACTGGGTGACAATATCACGATAACGATCGTGCGTGTGACGGGCGACCAGGTGAGGGTGGGAATCGACGCCCCCAAGACCGTGCCCATCATTCGCGACGAACTGAATCCGCGTGATCGCGAGGGGGGCCGGCCGGGCAACGGTCCACGCGAGGCCGCCCCGCCGATCGGGATGTGAGAACATCCACCCTCGCCTGGACGGGCGAACGGGGAGCCTCTACCGCAGGCCCTTCCCGGCCGTCTGCAACTCTTCACAGACGCTTCGCGGAAGAGCGCGGCCCTCCATCGCGCCGAGTGGCCGGCGAGCAGACCGGGTGGCTGGGGAGCGCACTGGCTGGC
>JAAZNR010000041.1 GCA_012798155.1 Thermogutta sp.
CTCGGGCATTACACAGCACTCTTGCGGTAGAACGCAATCTTGTGGAACGCAGCAATCCATCGGAACGCAGCAGACGACCCTTGGGCAGCAGCAGACGACCCTTGGGCAATGGACCCGGGCAAACCGATGTCCGAACAGCTTGCAGGCGGATGCGGGTTGTGCCGCAACCATGCCGGCGCAGGCCAGCAGAGCCAAACAAAACATACGGTAGCGCATCTTCGTATCCTCCTCCCACCGGGTGGGACACTGAAATCCGCCGACGACGCTTGCGAGCCTCCGCAGGGAACGCTTGTTCGGAGATAGGCTGGATCGCACGCGCCCGGCTGAACCACGCGAATCTCAAACCGGAAGGTCTGAGAGGCGAACTTGAGGTCATGGTTAAGTTTAGCTTGGCAGAATGGGGGGTTCAAGCAAAATCGCCGGAGTCCTGCCGCACGCCGGTAACGGCCGCTTGTGCGGGCGGAAAAAGCAACCATCTCCCAACGGCCGAACGTGCCGCAGGTCGCCGCGGTCTCGACGGTAGCGGAAAGCATCGCTGCTCGTCGCACGCAAAAAGGCTCCTCTCCGGCGTGGAGAAGAGCCTTCCCAAGGACTCGTCGTACGAACCGTAGAATCGGTGCTAGCGCGTTCGTCCGCGGAGCATGACGCTGGTGTTGTCGCCGACGCCTAGCGCGGGCCGATAAGGATCGGACAACGCGCATTGCACGGGACGCCGCGGATACCAGACCAGGCCGATGTTGAGACTCCAGCTCTCGTCGATCTGGCCGTCCAGGCCGCTACCGGTCTTGGGGGCGAGATAGGCGAAATTGGTTTCGAGGGCCCAACTGCGCCCCAAGGGTACGATGGCGTCGGCTCCGACCAGTCCGTCTCCATAGCCGGACCAACCCGCCCAGATGCGTCCCTCGCCGCCCTCCTCGAACTGGCGGCGGTAAAAGAAGGCGTAGCGATCCAGGACGGAAAGATCGAGAATGCTGGGAGCGGCTTGGATGTCGCCGCCCGGAACGGTGACTTCACTGTCCGCCACCCCGTACATCCCCATGTAGCCGATTTCGCGGCAATCATTCAGCAGGAATGAAATCTCGTGCCGCAATTGCAAGAGATCGGCATCTTCATAGAAATCCTCGTGAAGCCAATCGACCGCGACCGCCCATTGCCACCGTCCGCAGTCGGGACGGCGGAAGATGCCCGCGGTAAGGAAGAATTGGTTGCGATCTTGATCCGTGATGGCAGTCGGGTCGAAGACGGTCAGGGCCTGGTTGCCGGCGAAATCGCTGTGCGTGACCTGGGCGCCGACTTGATACCCGATCCCCCACGGGCCGCCGATGGGACCGCCGAAGTTCAGCCCCTCATGGAAGCCGAAATTGCCGTTCCCCCCTTGGTCCATGGGGCCTTTGAATCCGTGGACGCCTGCGTGGAGGCTCAGCCCTTCAATCCAAGTGCCCTGGAACAGGAAATAACCGGGATACCAAAAGCCGGGTTCGTAATAGCCCTCCGTATCGCTCCAAGGGGGGGCCATTTCTTCATACTGCACGGCCGACTCGTCACCGAGGATCGGCCCTTCCAACAATTCACCGGGGGGGATTGTCTCGATCGGGGGCGTTTCCTGGGACGCGGGCAGATATCGGGCGCCGGTCGAGACCGGTCGGTCGGAGATGACCCTCGCGCGGGGGGATGTCGCCTCGTCCGGTGCCGCCGCTACGTAACTCCCGGCATCGTCGGGCGCGGCGTTGGAGCGGAGCACTCGACCGGCCCAGCGACTTTGCGTTCGCGCGATATAGTCGGTCTCTTGGCCGACTCCAAGGCCGGCCCACGCGATGAGGAGGACGGAGCCTGCTGCCAGGCAGATTTTCAACGGGCGGAGCATGACGTGATCTCTCTTTTCGGGGGCAATCGTCTTCCCGACCATCCAAACAAGGCTGCGCCGGCCGGATGTGCCGGAAAAGACATCGTCACCCGGAGAGCCGAAACTTTCGGAAAAGTCTTCGTAACCGGAAAAGTCGGCTTATTCCTGCCGATTGCCTGCAAAAACCCGTGAGAATAGGCGAACTGGATAGTATGAGATCGAATTGGATGGTATGAGATGAAGTTCTACTGGGAATGCTCACGCCAAGCGTAAGGCGCGATCCAGGTCTTCGAGCAGGTCATCGGGATGTTCCAGACCCACCGAGAGGCGAATCAGTCCGTCGCTGATTCCATTCGCGCGGCGGACCTCGGGATCGTAACTGGCGTGGGACATGGACGCCGGTTGTTCAATCAGGGATTCGACCGCTCCCAAACTGACGGCAAGCCGGATGATGCGCGTCGTTTCGACGACACGTTTTGCCCCATCGTAGTCGGCGTCCAGTTCGAAACTGATCATGGCCCCAAAGCCGCCCGACATCTGGTTCTTGGCGATTTCATGGCCGGGGTGGATGGGCAAGCCGGGGTACAGAACCCTTCGGACCCGGGGATGGGACGCGAGGAAGGCGGCAACCGTCTCGGCGGTTTGACATTGCGCACGGATACGGAGTTCCAAGGTCTTCAGGCCGCGGCCGCTGAGGTAGGATTCCAGCGGGGCCATCACCGCCCCGGTCGCGTTCTGGACGAAATACAATTGCCGGAAAAGCTCTTCGTCGCGGACAATCAAGGCCCCGCCCAGCACGTCGCTGTGGCCGCCGATGTATTTCGTCACGGAGTGCATGCTGATATCCGCGCCTAGCTCCAGCGGCCGGGTGAGGACCGGCGTGGCGAAGGTATTGTCCACGGCAAGCAAGGCCCCGTGGCGATGCGCGATCTCGGCGCAGGCCGCGATATCCGTAATGGTGAGCAACGGATTGCCGGGGGATTCGATCCAGAGGAGCCGGGTATTCGGCCGAATCGCCGCGCGGACTGCGTCTAGGTCTTCCGTAGGGACCAGCGTAACGTCGATCCCGGCGCGGTCGGCGATCTTGTGGAAAAGGCGAAAGCTTCCGCCGTACAGGTCTCGCCCGGCGAGGATATGGTCACCGGTCTTGAGCAGCATCGTGACGCAATGGACGGCCGCCATGCCGGAGGAGAAGGCCAATGCCCCGCAACCGGATTCTACGGCCGCCAGGGTGGTTTCGAAGGCCTTGCGGGTGGGGTTGCCGCTGCGGGAGTAGTCGAAGGCCCCCCGTTCCCCGGCCCCCGGCTGGGCGTAAGTAGCGGCCAGATAGATCGGCGGCACCACCGCTCCCGTGGCGTCCGGTTCGTTACCGACGTGAATGGCTTTGGTTCGGAAGTGCATCTTTGCGATCGAAAAAGTGCGGGACGAGAAAAAACCGGTCGGCTCGTCCCTTGCCAAAAGGTGCCGGTATCGCGGGAATACGGCCCTGGAATCATGGGCCGGTACCGCGGTTCAGTGATCGAGGGCCTGGGCGAAGTCGGCGATCAGATCGTCGGTATCTTCTAGACCGCATGAGACGCGGATCATGTTGTCGAGAATGCCGACGGCCCGCCGCTGATCCATCGTGAAATCGTGGTAGCTCATGAAGATCGGCTGTTCGATCAAAGACTCGGCGCCTCCCAGGCTGGGGCCGATGTGCGGAATGCGAACGGCATCCACGATCCGCGACGTGGCCTCGGCATCCGCGTCGCGCACAAGAAACGTCACCAGTCCCCCGAAACCGCGCATCGTGCGCCGGGCGATCTCGTGGTCGCGGTGGCTGGGCAGGCCCGGGTAATACACCTTTTCCACGCGAGGGTGCCGCTCCAAGAACTCCGCCAGGGCCAG
>JAAZNR010000390.1 GCA_012798155.1 Thermogutta sp.
AACGGCTCCATGTTCTCGGCACTCGATATCAGTACCAGCGCCTTGGTGGCACAGCGTACCCGCATGACGGCCATCGCCGGCAATATCGCGAACGTGACGACGACGCACAACGAGGCGGGAGAGCCTCAACCCTATCAGCCCCGATACGTGGTCTTCCAGGCGGACCCGGGCGTCGGTTCGGGCGGGGCGGCGGGAGTCCGCGTAGCGGCGGTCAAGGCGGACACGGAAGTCCAGCCGCGCTACAAATATGAGCCGGGGCATCCGGATGCCATCCGCGAAGGGCCGTGGAGGGGATACGTGGCCTATCCGGACATCAACATCATGACCGAGTTCACCGACGCCTTGGAGGCCGCCCGCGCCTACGAGGCGAATCTGGGGGCGATCGAAGTCACGAAGGACATGGCCCAGCAGACGTTGAGGATCCTGGCCTGATGAACGCGATCGGACCGATTCAACCTTCCGGAATTGCGCCCCTGACGGCGGGGTTGCAGGCGAAGCCCGCCGGCGGCGCCGAGGGCTTCAAGGATATCCTCTTGCAGTCCGTGCGCGAGGCCGATGCCTTGCAGCAGGAGGCGGACGCCGCCGTGGAGCGGATGGCGGCCGGCGAGGACGTGACCACCGCCGAGGTGTTGACGGCCGTGCAAAAGGCCGACATCGCCTTCAAGCTGATGATGCAGATTCGCAACAAACTGGTCCAGGCGTACCAGGAGTTGCAGGCCGTGCGCGTGTAAAGGGCGCAGATCCGAACAACGACCTTTGAGCGACAGCGGAGGCGAGTCCACGGATGGACTTCATCAACAAAGCCTGGGATCAGCTTCGCGACGTCTTCGTCTCCATGACGCCCGGAGCGCGAATCACTTCCGCCCTGCTTCTGGCGGTGGTCGTGATCAGCCTGGGCTACCTGTTTATGTACGGCGGATCCGGTCCCGATTGCTATTTGATGAACGGGGAATACTTCACGCCGGCCGACATGCCCGCCATGGAAGCCGCCTTCGCGGCCAAGGGACTGAATGACTATCGAGTGGAGGGAACGCGAATCCGAGTGCCGCGGGCGCAGCAAGACAAATACATGGCCGCCTTGGCCGAGGGCAACGCCCTGCCGTACAACTATCTCGACATCTTGGAGCGGACCTTGAAGGAGTCGGGCTCCTTTGAAAGCCGTTTCAAGCTGGAGGAGCGGATGAAGGTGGCCCTGCAGAAGGAATTGTCGCGGGTCATCAGCCAAATGGCGGGCGTGCAAAGCGCCGTGGTGATGTTCGATCGCACGACCCGCGGCGGCCTCCAGAGAGAAACGGTGACCACGGCGGGCGTGGCGGTCAAGTCGGTGGGGGGGCAGGAGTTGCCCGACAACGTCGTTCGTTCGATCCGTTATTATGTCGCGCGGAGCATCGGCGGCCTCAAGCCGGAGGACGTTGCCGTCACCAATATGGATACCGGGGCCAATTATTACGCCGCGCCCGATAACGATCCCCAGGACGCGGCCGGGTTCTACGCCGTCAAACGCTCCTGGGATTCCTACTTCGCTTCGCAAGTCCGCGCGGCTTTGGGATACGTGCCGGGGGTACTGGTGAGTTGCAACGTGGAACTCGATCCCACGCGATCCATGACCCAGGAGCAAGTCAAGCTCGATCCCAAGGTGGTGCCCTTGGACGTGACCGAGGACAGCCGTACGCGGCAATCGGAGGGAGGGCAGGGGGGACGTGTGGGATACGTGGCGCAAGGCAATACGCCGCGATCCTTGAACGCCGGTGCGGCGAGCAGTCCCACCGAAACCGAAGAGGAGACGCGACGCACGGAACGGAACGCCGTGGGGCAAACGGTGGTCCGCCAAGAGACGGCGGGCTATCCGATCAAGAAAGTCTCGGTTTCCGTGGCCGTTCCCGCCGGCTATTTCCGCAAGGTGTGGCTGCAATCCCAACCGCCCGACGCGAACAACGCCGACCCGCCCAAGGAGCCGACCCCTCAGGAATTGGAAAAGATCCGCACCGACGAACTGGCCAAGATTCGCACCCACGTACTGACGCTCCTGCCGCAGGCGCAAGACGGCACCGATCCCGGTCAGCTCGTCACCATCACCGATTTCATGGATATGCCGACCGCCGAACCGGCGCCGCCCGGCATGGGTGAGCAGGTGCTGGAATTCGTGAGTCGATACTGGACGACGTTGGGGCTGATGGGACTGGCCCTGGTGAGTTTGGTGGTGCTGCGATCCACGGTGCAGGGCCGGGCCGAATCGACGTCCCCGGCCGGATCGCCGAACCTCGCGGCGGCCGCGCGGGCTGAAGAACAGGAAGCCGCGGAGGCCGGCGGAGAATCGAAAGCGAAGAAAGTCTGGAAAGAAGGCGGCGGCAAATCTCTCCGCGACGAATTGGCGGAATTGGTCGCGGACGACCCCGAAACGGCCGCCAATATCTTGAAGACATGGATCGGGAATCCCGTGTGAGGTCAAGCAATTCAGAACGCCGTCGGAATGGATGACGCGGTGAGGAGTTCTCACGTGCTGTCTTCGGACGCGGATTCGAGTCGCGATAAGGACGCGGAAATGACGGGATTGCGCAAAGCGGCCGTGCTGATCGATACCTTGGACCCCGCCGCCGCGGATCTGCTCTTGGAACGGCTTTCTCCCGGCGAGGCCGAGAAGATACGAAGCACGTGGATGGAATTGGGGGCGATTTCTCCGCAGGAGCGGCGGCAAGTCTTGGATGAGTTTCGGCAACTGGCGCCGGCGATCGTGCAATTCCGCCTGGACGGCAAAGAAGGGCCGCACCGCTTGGACGGCAAGGACGAGCCGCGATCACCGCTGCCGCGCTTTGCCGCGGTGAAAGCCGCCGGGCGGGAATCGGCGGCCGCGGGCGAGGGCGAGGCTTCGGCCTCCGAGTCCCGCGATCGCCCGTTTCGTGCGCTGCTGGACGCCGAAGCCGACAAGGTGGCCGGAATCCTGCTCAACGAGCGGCCGCAAACGGTCGCGCTGGTCCTGTCGCATCTTCCGCCCCAGCAATCGGGCGCGATATTGGTCCGTCTGCCGCCGGCCTTGCAAGTGGAGGTCATGCGGCGGTTGGTGGACCTCGAGGAAACGGCCCCCGAGGTCTTGAAGGAAGTGGATCAAGCCTTGCAGGCCAAGCTTTCGGATGTGGTGGCCATGCAGCGCCGTCGAACGGCGGGCTGGTCCGCCGTGGCGGGGATTCTGCAAAACGCCCCGCAGCCGGTCGGCGAGCGGCTGCTGCACACCATTTCCCAACTGGCGCCGGACCTGGCCGATCGCCTGCCGGCCGCCCCGTCCTTCGATTTCAATCAATTGATTCGATTCGACGATGTATCGCTGGGGGTGATCTTCGAAGAAGTCGACTTGGCGATTGCGGTTTTGGCTCTGTGGGGGACGCCTTTGGGTTTCCAGGAGCGTGTCTTGGCCCAATTACCGTCGGACCAAGCGGATCGCGTGCAACGCGAAATGGCGGATCTGGGACCGGTACGGTTGAGCGACGTCGAGGAGGCCCGGCGGCGCGTCGCCGAGGTCGCGCGCCGCTTGGCGTCCCGGCAACGTATCCGCCTGCCGCCCGAATTGCGGCATCTTCGCATGCCGGCAGCGGGGGGAGCGACCGCCGATCGCGGCGGCGAGGGCGGCCCGCGCGCGGGAGAGCGATCGACTTTCGTCCGCGAGGTCGTGTGACGCGGTCCCGGTACGTTATCGGCGGGTTCAGGCGGTTCGCATATCGGATGGGCGGTAGTAAACATGGGGACGGTCATCAAGTCGGGCGATTCCTCCGCGGCGCGGGAGGGCGTGCCCTTCAATTTCGAGGACCTCACCGTCCGGGCGGAGAGATATCTGGAAGGCATCCGGGGAGAGGCCGCCAAGATCATCGCGTCGGCTCACAAGGAGGCGGTCGCCGTTCGCAAGCGTGCGGAGGAGGAGGGCCGCCTGGCCGCGCGGCAGGAGTCGGCGAAGATCGCCGCGGCGGATTTGGAGCGCAGGCTGGCGACCCTTCTGCCCGCCTTGCGCGAGGCCGTGAAACAGATCGAGGAGGCCAAGCAGAGCTTTCTTTCCCAGTGGGAAAAAGGGGCGGTGCGTCTGGCGGGGGCGATCGCCGCCAAGCTGGTTCGCCGAGAAGTGGAACGGGATCCCCAAGTGGCGTGGCCGCTGGTTCGCGAGGCCCTGGAGTCGGCCGCGGGCGCGCCGCACTTGCGGCTGAGGCTGCACCCCCTCGATCATGCCGCCTTGGCACCGCAAGCCGAGAAATTGTTGAAGGAATTGTCCCCGCTGGGGACCGCGGAGATCATCTCCGACCAAGCGATTACTCGCGGAGGCTGCCGCGTGGAGACGCAATTCAGTGTCATCGATCAACAATTCGAGCGGCAATTGGCCAGGATCGAAGAGGAACTGACGGGGACCTGAGGAGCAGTGCCCGAGGTCCGAAGAAGATATCTCGATTGCACCGGGAAACGAGCATCGGCACGACGGGGACTGGGCGGTAAGTCATGGACTGGGTGGAACAATTGCGACCGATCATGACGGCGGAGGTCCGGGGGACGGTGGTCCAAACCGTGGGGATCACCGTGGCCGCGGCCGGATTCCCCGCCCCCATCGGGGCCATCGCTGAAATCGAGCGTCAGGGGACCGCTCCGATCCGAGCCGAGGTCGTCGGCTTCAAGAATGATCTGACGCTGCTGTTCCCCTACGGTGATCGGCAGGGCGTGCGCCACGGCAACTTCGTGCGGCTGGCGAAGACCGTCCGCTGGTTGCGGGTCGGTCCCGGATTGTTGGGTCGGGTTATCAATGCCGAAGGGTTCGCCGTGGACGGGAAACCGCAGCCGCTCCTTTCCGATCGAGTCCTCTATGACGCCGCGCCGCCGCATCCGTGCAGCCGGCCGCGCATCGATGAGCCTTTGCCGACGGGGATTCGCGTGATCGACGGACTCTTGACCTGCGGGAAAGGGCAACGCTTGGGGATTTTCTCCGCGGCCGGGGTGGGGAAAAGCGTGTTGTTGGGGATGATGGCCAAGTACACGGCCGCCGACGTCAACGTCATCGCCTTGATCGGTGAGCGAGGCCGGGAGGTCAACGACTTTTTAGAACGCGACCTCGGTCCCGATGGGCTTGCCAAGAGCGTCGTGGTGGTGGCCACCAGCAATGAGCCGGCGGTGCTACGGGTGCAGGCCGCCCTGGCCGCCTCGGCGATTGCGGAGTATTTCCGCGATCAAGGAAAGGACGTCTTGCTGCTGATGGACTCTCTCACGCGCTTCGCCCTGGCACAGCGGGAGATCGGGTTGGCGGCCGGCGAACCGCCGACTACCAAGGGTTACACCCCTAGCGTCTTCGCTCTGCTGCCGCGGCTGGTGGAGCGGGCAGGCAGAAGCCCGGCGGGCGCCATCACCGGATTCTACACCGTCTTGGTCGAGGGTGACGACCCGAACGAACCGGTGGCGGACGCCGTCCGCGGCCTGTTGGACGGGCATATCTGGCTGTCGCGGAAACTGGCGGGCAAGGGGCATTTCCCGGCCGTGGATGTGACGGCAAGCTTGAGCCGCTTGATGCCGGACATCATCCCCCCGGAGCACAATCGGGCGGCGCTCAAGTTGCGCGAAGTGCTGGCCGCCCACCGCGATCACGAGGACTTGATCTCCATCGGCGCTTACCGCCGGGGCGGCAATCCCCTCGTCGATACCGCCTTGTCCATGCGGGAAGACATCGACGGGTTCCTGCGGCAGGACATGCGGGATCGGGCGGAGTATCCCCGCACGGTCGCCCGACTCCTGCAATTGGCCGAGCAAATCGCGGGCGCCGCGGCGAGATCGGCGAGTCAGCGACCGGAATTGACCGGGCAAGGCGGCGTGAATGCCGGCGGCAACTCCGCGGCGACCGGTGGTCCGCAAACCGCCGGGCAACTGAACGGCGCTGTGAGCGCTCAGGCACACGGAAACGGCGGAGCGGGTACGGCACGACAAGGCCGATGGCCGGGAAGCGGCGCGGCAGCCGGTCAGGCCTCGGCGGCGGCCGGACCGCGCTGAGCCGAAAAACGCCGAAAGACATAGAGAGGGAGTCTAGGACTTTGTCACAGCAAGAAATGGGGATTGGCAGTAGGGCCGTTTTTGCGGAATCCGCAGGCACGTGCTCACAAGGTCGTACGCGGGATAATCCCAGAATTAAGCTGTGACAATGCACTAGGGCGTGGCACTAGGGCGTAGAAAGGTTACGGGTACGAGATGCGATGCGCTCGCCTACGTCCTTGACGCAACACGGTGGCACTAGGGCGTAGAAGGGTTACGAGGACGAGATCGGGCAGCGGAATAGGTCCTAAACAACACATGCAGCGGGCCGAACGGAACGACTGATGGCGACTTTCCGCTTTCGATTGCAGACGATCTTGCGGTTGCGGGAGAACGAACGCGACGAACGGCGCAGGGAATTGGCTCAAGCCCTTCAAGCCAAGGAGGTCTTGGAGGAGTACGAGCGTCGGACGGCGGAGGAGTGGGAGGGCTTGAATATCCGGCTCCGCGACTGTTCCCGCGCAGGTGAGGTCCAAGTGGATCTGATGCTGAATTTGCGCCGCTATCAAATGACGGTGGCCGCCCAACGCGAAGCCCTGAAACAGCAAATGGCCCAGGTGGAGGAGGAGATCGAGCGGCGGCGGGAACGCCTGGCGGAGGCCGATCGGCAGGTCCGCGTGCTGGAGCTGCTCCGCGAAAGGCAGTTCGAGCAGTACCGCCGGGAAGAGGATCGCTTGGAGACCAAGATGTTGGACGAAGTGGGAAGTCGCGGGGCGGTGAGTGAGGTCGATCCGTGATTCGTATCGTGGAAACACTGGGGGCGCTGGCGGTGTATTTCCTGGCGGCCTTGGCCCTGGGCACGATCATCGTCTGCATCCACCTGTGGACGGCCTGGAAGGTGACCCCCCAGCGTGTCACGCAAGCCTTGGACGTCATTCGCGGGAGATCGCTTCCCGCCGCGGTCAATGCTTCGTTGCCGGAGCCGGCCGAACCTGCCGAGGAACCTTCCTATGATGCCATCTTGCAGCGTCGCGCCCTGGCCTATCGAGATTTGGAGTTGAAATCCCTGGCCCTGCAAAACCTGCAAGATCAACTCCGGGTCGAGGAAACGCGCTTTGAGGAAAAGGAAAAG
>JAAZNR010000391.1 GCA_012798155.1 Thermogutta sp.
CTTTTCCTTTTCCTCAAAGCGCGTTTCCTCGACCCGGAGTTGATCTTGCAGGTTTTGCAGGGCCAGGGATTTCAACTCCAAATCTCGATAGGCCAGGGCGCGACGCTGCAAGATGGCATCATAGGAAGGTTCCTCGGCAGGCTCGGCCGGCTCCGGCAACGAAGCATTCACCGCGGCGGGAAGCGACCTCCCGCGAATGACGTCCAAGGCTTGCGTGACACGCTGGGGGGTCACCTTCCAGGCCGTCCACAGGTGGATGCAGACGATGATCATGCCCAGGGCCAAGGCCGCCAGGAAATACACCGCCAGCGCCCCCAGTGCTTCCACGATACGAATCACGGATCGACCTCACTCACCGCCCCGCGACTTCCCACTTCGTCCAACATCTTGGTCTCCAAGCGATCCTCTTCCCGTCGGTACTGCTCGAACTGCCTTTCGCGGAGCAGCTCCAGCACGCGGACCTGCCGATCGGACTCAGCCAGGCGTTCCCGCCGCCGCTCGATCTCCTCCTCCACCTGGGCCATTTGCTGTTTCAGGGCTTCGCGTTGGGCGGCCACCGTCATTTGATAGCGGCGCAAATTCAGCATCAGATCCACTTGGACCTCACCTGCACGCGAACAGTCGCGGAGCCGGATATTCAAACTCTCCCATTCCGCCGCCGTCCGACGCTCGTACTCCTCCAAGACCTCCTTGGCTTGAAGGGCTTGGGCCAATTCCCTGCGCCGTTCGTCGCGTTCGTTCTCCCGCAACCGCAAGATCGTCTGCAATCGAAAGCGGAAAGTCGCCATCAGTCATTCCGTCGGGTCCGGCGCACGTGTTGTTTAGGACCTATTCCGCCGCCCGATCTCGTCCTCGTAACCCTTCTACGCCCTAGTGCCACCGTGTTGCGTCAAGGACGTAGGCGAGCGCATCGCATCTCGTACTCGTAACCTTTCTACGCCCTAGTGCCACGCCCTAGTGCTTTGTCAGAGCTGAATCTTGGGATTATCCCGCGTACGACCTTGTGAGCACGTCCCGGCGGATTCCGCAAAAACGGCCCTACTGCCAATCCCCATTTCTTGCTGTGACAAAGTCCTAGACTCCCTCTCTATGTCTTTCGGCGTTTTTCGGCTCAGCGCGGTCCGGCCGCCGCCGAGGGCTGACCGGCTGCCGCGCCGCTTCCCGGCCATCGGCCTTGTCGTGCCGTACCCGCGCCGCCGTTTCCGTGTGCCTGAGCGCTCACAGCGCCGTTCAGTTGCCCGGCGGTTTGCGGCCCACCGGTCGCCGCGGAGTTGCCGCCGGCAGTCGCGCCGCCGCCTTGCCCGGTCAATTCCGGTCGCTGAGTCGCCGATCTCGCCGCGGCGCCCGCGATTTGCTCGGCCAATTGCAGGAGTCGGGCGACCGTCCGGGGATACTCCGCCCGATCCCGCATATCCTGCCGCAGGAACCCGTCGATGTCTTCCCGCATGGACAAGGCGGTATCGACGAGGGGATTGCCGCCCCGGCGGTAAGCGCCGATGGAGATCAA
>JAAZNR010000392.1 GCA_012798155.1 Thermogutta sp.
ACGAGAGGTCCACGGAGCCGTCGTCCTTGGGGGGCGTTCCCACCGCCAGGAACACGAGCCTGGCCCAGCCGGCGGCGGAAGGCAGGTCGGTCGTGAATCGCAGCCGACCGGCGGCCAGATTCCGTTTCAGCAGCTCCTCCAGGCCCGGCTCGTAGATCGTGGACCTCCCCGATTGGAGCGTGCGGACCTTTTCCGCGTCGCAATCCACGCAGACGACCTCGTTGCCCGTTTCGGCGAAACAGGTCCCCGTCACCAAACCCACGTAACCCGTCCCGACGATGGCGATCTTCACCGAACGACTCCTTCAAATGGGTTAGGTCTTGACGGCCCAGCCCGGGCGGCCTGGATTCCGATGCCGGCGGATACCCGCCTCCGCGCTATGCCGTTAGCGATTTTCAGGACAAGGAATCATAGCATACGGAGCTTCGCAACCGGATGGGAATCCGCGACTGAAAAAACTCAACATATCGTGCCAACTTGTTGACGCTGCTTGCCCTGGAATTATAATTCGGAAGTCGGATTCGGTTTTGCCTTGCGATCGCCCCCAGCTCCGTGCGCTTTCGATTGTCGGCAAGATTGAAACGTTGTTGTGCCGGGTGTGTCCTTGTCGGTCTTTCTTTTGGAGGTGTCGCATGAAACCCTTCAGCGCGGAAAAACGAGGCTTTACGTTGGTGGAGCTTCTGGTAGTGATCGCGATCATCGGCATCTTGATCGCGCTGCTGTTGCCGGCGGTTCAGGCGGCGCGTGAGGCCGCCCGTCGTTCGCAATGCACGAACAATCTCAAGCAGTTGGGGCTGGCCCTCCACAATTACCACGACGTAAACAATATGATCCCCTTCATTTGCGGAGGAACGGGGGGCGACACGCTGGTCAATGGCTCGTGGACCACCTCGTTTGGAACGTACAACGCCTGGTGCAAAACGTGCACGAGCGCTTATCGGTTATCGGGTTTCGTCGTTCTTCTCCCCTACATGGAGCAGAAACCTATCTACGACAAATTCGCGACCATGAACTTCTCGCCGGGAGGCTGGGTCAATGTAGCCGGCTCGGGCGTGCAGGACGTCATCCCCGGCTTCTTCTGCCCGAGCGATGGATCAGCTCGAACGTATGACAAGAATATGCCCGCCCGCAACTACATGATGAGCATGGGCGATTGGACCATGCAGCACCACGATGCGGACCGACAGGTTCGCAATCCTCGTGGGCCGTTTGGGACGTTTCGGTCTCCCCGCCGTCCCGGTCAAACGCACAATTTCGCCGCCGTGACGGATGGCTTGAGCAATACCGCGGGGTTCAGTGAACGGGTCGTGGGGCAAAACATCGCGGATGTGAAAGGCGGATTTGCTCAATCCGCGTCCGTAAAGCCGGGGGCTACCGGTCTGCCGGGCATGCTGAGCATCGTCCCCCTGGATTGCAAGGCAACTCCCATTTCCGGTTCACGGTACGTGACGCCGGGGACTGGAGACGTTACCGGGCGGTTCTGGTCCGACGGCTCCAGTGTGGCCAGCGGTTTCAACACCATCCTGCCGCCGAATGCCCCGAGCTGCACCGCCAGCGGCGCGGCGTCCCAGGAATCCCGGATTCTGGCTCCACCCACCAGCAATCACCCCGGCGGAGCCAACGTCTGCATGTTGGACGGCTCGGTGCGGTTTATCTCCGAGACCATCGACACAGGGAACTTGAGCCTCGGGTTGGTGGAGAGCGGACCCAGCAATTACGGCGTATGGGGCGCCCTGGGAAGTCGCGCCGGCGGTGAATCGATCAACGCCGCCTTTTAGTCCCAGGCGATTTTTGTCCAAGGTGACGAGCGTCGCCTCTTTAAGACGTGACGACGCTCTTGTGCGGTGAATATGGCCTCGCTTCTGTTCGGCGTTTGGTCCGGGCGGAAGTCTTTATTGGGGACGGCAAAATGATGGTTCCTTGGAAATCCGTCTTCGTCGCTCTCGCGGCGTGCGCGTTGTTGGGAATGAGCTTGACGGGATGCGGTCGCGAGGCCGAAAAGCCGAGCGATTTGCCTGATCTCGTGCCGATCGCGGCCGTGGTGAAGTTCCAGGGTGAACCCGTTCCCGATGCGAAAGTCCTGTTTTCTCCGGTCTCCGGAAAGTACTCGGCGGCGGGCGTGACCGATAGCCAAGGTCGCGCGGTCATGAAGACCGATGGGACTTACGAAGGCGTCCCGGCCGGTTCGTATAAAGTGGCCGTGGTCAAACTTCCGCCCACGCAGAGCGCCCCGCAATCGAGTGAAAGCCTCCAGAATCCCGAAGATTACGAAAAACAATATCAAGCAACTGCGACGAGCGGAGCGGCCGCGGTTCAGTCTGCCTTGCCCGCCAAGTACGCTTCCTTCGAAACCTCCGGATTGACCGCTACCGTTCCCCCCGCGGAAGGTAACGAGATACTCTTCGAGTTGCAGCAATAGGTTGCGACTTTGCGAAGGCTCACAGTGCCACGCCTTCTTTTTTGGGGCGCTTCGATTCTCGCCGCGATGTGGGATTGACATGCCCTGAGGGCTTGCCGATAATCCCCTGCCCCATGGTCCCGCGGCTTGCGGACCGCGCTTGCCGTGCCGATTCCCACCGCCGATTCGGGCATCGCGGCGGGGATCGCGCGAGCACGG
>JAAZNR010000393.1 GCA_012798155.1 Thermogutta sp.
CTGGCGCGAACCACGGTCCGCGACCTGGCGGGGCCTTTCAACTCCGCCACGGGAACCCGGAAATGCCGGGAGGCGGCGCGGAGCACCTGGCCGGGGGTGGGCGGAGCGGGTCGCTCGACCTGCTTCAGGAGGTGTTTGGCGGCGGCCAGGTCGATCGTGCCCTGGCCCACGAAAAAGGCGGCGTTAACGGTCAGGCCCAGCACGTGACCGGCCGGACCGGGGCACTCTTCCACCAGGTACTCCAGGGCCGCCGGCGTGGCCTTCAGGCCCCGCTTCGCCAGGGCCGAGCGGAGCAGCCACGTCCGGGCCGCGGGCGAGGGGTACTCGACGGGCAGGGCATAGCCCCCGCTGAGACGCGAGCGCAATCCCTCGCTCAGCCCTTCCAGCCGGTTGGGGTGCCGTGCACTGGTCACGGCCAAACGCATCAGTCCCTGTTCCACCCGGCGAAACATGTTGAGCAACTCCATCTCCGCGGCCGGGTAATCCTGCAAATGGTGGACGTCGTCGAGGAACAGCCATTCCGCCCCCTTCCAGGCCGCCCGGAAGGCCCGCGTCCGACCCTCATCGATGGCGGCGGTCAGGCTTCGCACGAAGTCGGGCGTGGCGGCGGCCAGTACCCGATCGCGGGGAAACACCGCCCGCACGATCTCCCACATCAATCGCAGCAGGTGGGTCTTGCCGCTGCCCGCCGGCCCGTACAGGACCAGCGAGAACGGGCCTGCCCTGGGCAGCTCGAGCATGTGCTGCATGGCGGCCAGGACCGGCAAGTTCTCCTCACCGGTGACGAAGGGGAGCGGGGCGTCGGGGGGGATCAAACGGGTTTCCCCGTCCGGGCCGCTTTCCACCACGTGCACGCCGGGTAGCACGATCTCCGCGCGCCGCGTCATCACCGCCGGGATGCCCTCCCCACTGCCGAATGGACGCTTCCAGGGACGATCCAACGAGCCTCAATGACCACGCTCGCCTGCCGCTTCATGCCGCTTTTCCACTTCATGGACGACCCTTTTCGATGACTTTTTTCGCCACGTCCCCGGCTTCAACCCGATGCCTGTCAAAGTCCGCGATGTTCTTGTGTGTGATACCGATTTGATACTCGATGCCTCCTCGATGTTGGTGACTCAGATGCCTGTTGTTCTTGACTTCATTACTGGACATGACCCAGTAGACCAGTTTGTCAACCCACACCGCTAGGAAGATGAAAACATCGCACATGCCCGGCTTCAACTGCTGGTAATTCAGCCAAAACGGATCGCCGGAATTCCAGCGAAGGGCCTTTCCGGCCAATTCGCCTTGTTTCTTTTTGTGAACTGCTCGCGCTGCCTTTACCTCTATTCGCACGCCGTCGAACCACAGGTCGTAGTGGCCGTCGAAATCAGGATCGAGCGTCTTATCCGGTTTCTTAAACCCCTCATCCAGCTCCCTAAGGTGCTTCTCCGCCCACATCTGCCCGAAAACCCGCGGAGAGAGACTAAACAGATCGAGATAACGATTCGAGGAGACATAGTTCTCTCGGAGACTTTCATACTTGGTGAATGATAAAACTCCTCGGTCGAGCAAAAATGCTATGAGATATTCGTATTCGTTAAACGGGAACACTGACACGAGGGCGTCCAGCCGCCCTTGCAACAGACACGCATCCTCGCTCCGCAACAATGCCATGAGGTTATGAAGATCTTGTCGCAGTTCCTCTTGGTTCATCGCCAAGCGTTGCCATTAAAAGTCTTGACCAATTTCAGGAAAGGGATTCCGCCACTGCCAGCCGGTCTTTCCGGTCGTCCTGTAGCGCTCCAGCCGTCTGATCGTCAGTTCGGCGAAGATGGGATCGATGTCGGCGGTATACGCGACACGATCGAGCTGTTCCGCGGCGATCA
>JAAZNR010000394.1 GCA_012798155.1 Thermogutta sp.
CGCGGTCAGTTCCGGCAGAAACGGATCGGTGATCTGGCCGATGTCGCGATCGCCCAATTCGACGGGCAGGACGGCGGCCAAGGGCGTCGCGGCGTATCCGCCCGGCCCCAGGGCGCGATATCCGCCCAGCATGATCAGGCCCGCCCCGCTCTTCACGCGATCCACCACGGCCTCCTGCTGGGCCGCCGTGAGGTAGCTGCTATCCAAATCCCCGATGATGAAGACGTCGAACTGCGCCAGCGACTCGGCATCCGAGGGAATGCCCGAAAACTCCAATCCCTCGATATTGGTTCGTTTGACGAAGACGTTTCGCCGCGTCTGCACCATGGCGTAGAACTCGAGGTCTGGATCCTTGGACAAGAACCGGTCGACCAAGGCCCCGTATTCGGCGCGGAGCGTGCCCTCCAGATAGAGCACGCGGATGCCCGGCTGCACGACGATGGCGGGAGCGGAGCGGGCATTATTCTCCTCGATCTTTTCCTCGCCGGCGGGCGGAATCTTGACCGCGTACACATGCCGCCCCTTGACGGTAGGTCGAAACTCGAACGTCAAGTCCTGCGGTCCCGGCTGATCATCGAGGACCAGTTCCTGGGAGGCGACCGCCTGATCGTCCTCGTACAGCGTGACGGTGACCACGCGGCCGGCCAAGCCGACGGCTTCCACGGAAGCCTTGATCCTGCCCAGGTTGTTGACGAAAAATCGTTCCGGGCAATCCAGGGCCGTGACTTGAATATCGCGATAGGACGCGCTGCTGCGAAGCCCGGCGCCGACCCCCACCGCCAATACCCGAGTCTCCATTTTGGAGGATACCTCGCGCGGACTTCGTGCCGCGTTGTGGATGCCGTCCGAAAACAGAAAGATCGCCTCCAGCTCGGACTTGGGGGCGGCCTTGACGGCGGCCACCAGGGCACGCGACAGCGACGTCGCCTGACCTTCCGGCCGATATTTCCCGATCTCCGCGATCGAGACGACGGGAAATGCCCGTTCCGCGAACGGTATCATCAGAAGGTCGAAATCGTTCCGCAGCTTCTCGCTCCAGTCCAAGATTCGGCCGCGGGCCTGTTCAAAACGCGTCATCCCGCCGGTATCGTCGGCGATGTTCATCGAGGCCGAGCAATCCAGCAGGAAGACGAGCGACGGCCGCTGCGTCCTATCGCGATAGAAGTGCACGACCGGCTGGAATAGCAACAGCACCACCAAGATGACCGCGGTCAGCCGCAGAGCCAGCAGCGTGCGCCATTGGCCGGGACGGAGTTGGCCGAACCTGAGGTAATAGAAAACCGTCACCAGCGCCGCCGCGACGAGCAGGACCAGCAGCATGGTGAGCGGGCTTGCGCCTCGAGCTAGGGAGATTTCCGCCACGTGTGCCTTGCCGCCTCTTCTCCGCGATGACGCATCGGATGTCGCGATCGCCTGTTCCGGTTGATGGGGAGCCGCCTACGACCGCCGCTCATGCGACGCCGTCCCTCTTTTGTCGGCGGACGAGTCGCCGGCATCGCCGCAAGCGGCCGTCCTTTTCTTGGTTATTCCTTGGGCGGCGGCACGTAGGGCCGGGCCGCGGCCTTCCTTTTCCCCTCCGCCAAGGCTTCCTCGCCCAGTTTGATCCGTTTGACGTATACCAGCGATTTCAGGTCTTCGCCCACCTCGCCTTTTTCCCGCTTGTGCAAAAGAAACCGCAACGGCTCCGTGTACGGGCGATCGCCGCCGGCCGATCGCGAATCGCCGCCTGTTTCAGGCTCGACATAGATGACCTCCGCCAAAGGGCCTTCGATTTTGCGGCCGTCGCTGAGCGTCACGGTGTGGGTATATTCGCGGGCGGGGTAGCTCCTGCCCGTATATTCCTTTTCGTCCTTGGCCAACTCGCGGAACCGCCACTCCTTTTCCATCCATTCCTTGAGCACGGTGCACTCGATTTCCTGAATCCGGTCGAGGGGGATCTCGCGTTGCCGCTTCAGTTCCGCGTCATAGACCTTGACCCGTTTGTCCCGAGTCATGTAGATCTTTCCCGCCACGACCTGCCCGTTCGACAGTTCCACGTATCCCGGCACCGC
>JAAZNR010000395.1 GCA_012798155.1 Thermogutta sp.
AACTTATCGGCCGTTCCATCGATAAAATCGGAATATTTTCGCCATCCCGGACAATTTCCCGCCGTGTGGACGGAAAAGCCGAGGTCCGCCGTGCGAGAATCGCGCCGCCGGCCCCGATTCGACGGCGGAATCCCGAGGTCCCCCCGACGTCCTCCCCGACGCCTTCAGCACGGCTTGGCGAGCCGAGCGGAAGCCCGTGAACTGAACCCCGCCGGAATCGGAACGTAAAGATAAGAGGCGAAGTCGTTTACGACGGGCAACCCCTCTGGGACGTCGAGCCGTTCGAAATGCCGGTGCCCGGGCCGCGGTCCAATCCGATAGGGCGGTTTGCGCCGGCTTGTCGTTTCGACTACAATGAGGGAGAGGCGGGGCCGTCCCGCGGAAGGCGCGGAAGGGATGGGACCGCAACCCCGCATCCGAGGTCCGGTATGGGCGATGAGTTCTCCACTATCGAAGCGGCCATCGACGCGATTCGACGCGGCGAGGTCGTCATTGTCCTCGACGATGAGAATCGCGAAAACGAGGGGGATTTCATCTGCGCGGCCGAAAAGATCACGCCCGAGATCGTGAATTTCATGATCAGCGTGGGCCGAGGTCTGCTCTGCACGGCCGTCTTGCCGGAGGTCTCGGAGCGACTGGACCTCCCCTTGATGGTCCACAATAATACCTCCCCCTTGGGGACGGCCTTCACCATTCCGGTCGACCATCGTTCGGCAAAGACGGGCATTACGGCCGCGGAAAGGGCACGCACCATTCAGGCCTTGGTGGACCCCGATTGCAAGCCGGGCGATCTGGTTCGGCCCGGCCACGTGTATCCATTGGTGGCCAAAGAGGGGGGCGTGCTCCGCCGGGCAGGTCATACCGAAGCGGCCGTCGATCTGGCTCGTCTGGCCGGTCTCAAGCCCGCCGGAACCCTTTGCGAAATCCTCAACGCCTCCGGGGATCGCGCTACCGCGGCCGAACTCCTCGAACTCGCCCGAAAGCATCACCTCGAAATCATCACCGTTGCCGATCTGATACGTTACCGCCGTCAACGCGAGAAATTAGTGTACCGTCTGGCCGAGGCGCAGCTTCCGACTCGCTACGGGCAGGGACGCATCATCGTGTACGGCGTCAAGTACGAATCCCAAGAGCCGATCGCCGTCGTGCTGGGAGAGCCGCCGTCGCAAGGCGTGCCTTTGGTCCGGCTGCATTCTTCTTGCTTCACCGGCGATTTGATCGCCTCTTTGCGCTGCGATTGCGGCGACCAATTGCATTTGGCGATGGAGGCCATGGCCAAGGAAGGATCGGGCGTCCTCGTCTATTTGCCCCAAGAGGGACGCGGCATCGGCCTCGTGGAGAAGATCAAGGCCTACCACCTGCAAGATCAAGGGATGGATACCGTCGAGGCCAATTTGGCGTTGGGACATCAGGCCGACAGCCGCGACTACGGAATCGGCATCCAGATTCTCAAGGACCTCGGGCTGAGCCGCATTCGTCTGCTCACCAACAACCCCAAGAAGACGGACGCCTTCATCTACGGCGGCTACGATCTGGAGGTGGTGGATCAGGTGCCGATCGTGGCCCCCGTCAACGAGTTCAACGCGCGGTACCTGGCGACCAAGCGCGAGAAGATGGGCCACCTCCTGCCGGACCACATCTAACACGACAGCGCTAAGTTGCCTACTTCCTGCGACCGGTTGGGCTGCTATCGCTGCTATCACCCCAACTGATCGTGGTTTCCTCCCGACTTAGCGCCGTCGTGCTAACCTGCATGGGCCTCTCACCCGCACCCCCCCGCGTCCGCGAGGGGATTACCTGCAGCGTTTTGCTACTTGTCCGCGGTCCGCACGCCGCGAACGGCTT
>JAAZNR010000396.1 GCA_012798155.1 Thermogutta sp.
CAAGCAACTGGGCGCGTTGGGGGGCAGAACTGTCGTGATGCCGTTCCAGCAAGGCCTTCCATCCGCCCACGTTTTACCCACCCGCTTCTCGCCGTTCAGGGCGTAACCGCTTGCGTACATCCCGTTCTGACCCTTGGTCGCCAGGCACAGCGTGGGGTTTTGATCGATGCCGGAGACGCTCTGCACGACGTCGCCCTTGATCGCCCCGGTGCGGGTGTAAATACTCCGTTCCGCCATGCCGATGGTGTTGCTCGATCCATCGGTGATGTCGGCGAAACTGGTCCAATACCAATGGGCGAACGGTCCGCGATTGGGCTGGTCGTAGGCGTTGCGATTGATATGGTCGCCCACACTGAACATGTAGTTGTTGTAAGCTTGTTCGGTGGCGGGGTTTTGCTTCTTGTAGGCCGGATCCGAGGGACACAACAACCCCGGCACCTGCTGGCGGAAGGGCCGGTAATCCGTTCGCCAGGCCGCCGGTCCGAAGGCCGGATAATCGATGGTTCCGTCGCCATCCTGGTCGAGCGGCCGGCTGATCTGGTCCCACAGGGCCCTTTGTTCCATGAACGGGAGCAACGGGATCAGCCCGCACAACTGGCCGTTGTTGCCGTCATTCCACGAGGGGCCGGTGCCGGTCGTTCCGGCCTTGAGGGCCACAAAACGCGAATGGACGTCGTGATAGTTGTGCAAAGCCAGCCCTAATTGCTTGAGGTTATTGGTACACTGGGACCGCCGGGCGGCCTCCCGCGCTGCCTGCACCGCCGGCAACAGGAGCGCAATCAAGATGCCGATGATCGCGATCACGACCAGCAGCTCCACGAGGGTGAACCCCCGACGTTGAATGGGACCCAAATGTCGTTTCATTTCACACCTCCCAACCCGAGAAAAGGGACCTGAACTCCAACCAACCGAACGATCGTACGGACCGAAAAATCGGCTAGCGGCGTAAGTCATCGGTGATTCACGAGATTGATTCGCGAGATTCTTGTTCTTGTCGTGCCTGTTGGAACCCCGCAACCGCCGGCCGGCTAGCGTGATATTAAACCCTGGAATGCAGTTTGTCAACAAAACGGCAAAACCGGGGGCGCGATTTGGTGATTGCCGCAGCCGGGTGGCCGGGGCCGCAGCCGAGAGGCCCGGGTGGCTGGGGTCGGAGCGCAGCGAAGCCCCCAGACGGCCGTGTCCCCGTTGCCTCCACTGCCGGCTTGCGTCGGCGGCCCGGCGGCGGGGCATAATAGTTGGGTGGCCGCGGCGACCGCCCGGCGATCCAACCCCGACGCGAAAACAGGAGCGAGTCCCCTCATGCCGCGGTACGTGATCCTGCAACACGACGCCCCGCGGGGGCTGCATTGGGACCTGCTGCTGGAGACGGCCGGGCTGCTGTCCGCCTGGGCGATTTCGCGTCCGCCCGACGAACCGGGCGAAATCCCCGCCGAAAGACTCCCCGACCACCGCCGCCTCTATCTGGAATACGAAGGGCCGATCTCCGGCGATCGCGGCACGGTTACCCGCTGGGACGCGGGCGAGTACCGCATCCAACGGCGGCGCGAAGGCCTCTTGGAGTTCCACGTCTTCGGGCAACGCCGGCGAGGCGTTGTCCGGTTGACTCGCTCCCAGTCCGCGCCGGAGAAGTGGAGCTTCCGCTACTTCCCGGAGCCGGCGGCCGGGTGGCCGGGGGCGTAGCCCGGGTGGCTGGGGTCGGAGCGTAGCCCCCGGCCCTCCGTTCTAGCACCGCATCCACCACCAGCTTACGCTGGTGGCCCCTGGAAGTCATGCAGAATGAATACGCCAGGCACAACGCGCCGGCGCGAGCCCGCGGCGGGAAAATGTCGGAGCCGCCGGTGTCAGCCGGCGGTGTTTCGGCGCTACCCGGGATCCACCGCCGGCTTGCGTCGACGGCTCATGGAACGGCGTGGGTGGCTGGGGTCGGAGCGTAGCGAAGCCCCCAGTCGCCCCGTTTTCGCGGCGCAGCCGCCGCCGGCTTACGTCGGCGGCTCGAGTTTCGCGGCGATTCCACCGCCGGCTTGCGCTGGAGCGCCGCCGACTTACGCCAGGCCTTTTCGGACGGCCCAAACGGCGGCCTGGGTGCGATCGCTGACCGCCAGTTTTCGCAGGATATTCTGCACATGTTCCTTGACGGTCTCGACGCTGATATCGAGCGAGTGGGCGATTTCCTTGTTCGATAGGCCGAGCGCGATATGCCGCAAGACCTGGGCCTCGCGCTGCGTGAGGGAGATGTCGTCGTCCTCGATGGGCGCCCTGGTCTTCATAGTCTGGGCGATCGCGCCCATCTCGCCCGACAGCGTCGGCGGTTGATGCGAGGCCGCCCCCTGGATCGCCCGCACGATCTCGTCCCGCGAACACCCCTTCAAGACGTAGTCGCAGGCACCGAGGGCCACGGCCCGGGCCACGTAGGTGGGGTTCTGAAACGTCGATAGGATGACGACCCGCGACAAGATATTGCGCTCGCGCATCTTGGCCAGGGCTTCCAGCCCGTCCATGTCCGGAAAGCGGATGTCGAGGAGGACCACGTCCGGTCGCGTCTCTTCGGCCTTTTGGACGGCTTCTTCGCCGGCGGCCGCCTCCGCCACGATCTCGATGTCCGTTCCGGCCAAGAGCTCCCGCAAACCCCAACGAATCACCTCGTGATCGTCCGCGATCATCAACCGAATGGCCATCTCTGGTCCTCCGTAAGAGTGACATCCCTCCGAGTTATCGCCGTGGAATTCGCGAGCGTTCGGCGGAAATCGTGCCTTCCGCCGATCACCAACCCGGCATCCAGATGCACCCCTCTTCGATGCTAAACCTTAATAAAGGTACCACGAGAGGGGCGGGTTTGGCAACCGCCACGTTAGGGAAAGGCAGGCAAATGGAAGGGGATAACTGAAACAAATCAGGGTTGACGATCGCGACGCTTCGCGCGGTCGTGAGGCCCCAACGTCGCGTGGGAATAGTTTCTCAGATATCCCACGTTGACTATCTTCTCAGCGTAATGTAGATATTTTGCGACGGATCGTGAGGCACGGCTCGGCTGAACCCGTCCCGCGGGCGGCCGAAGCGGTGCCCGGCCCAGGAATGTCTGCCCGAGTTCTCTCGCCCCGATTGCGATCGCGCTCTCATGCCCGCCAACACTACCAAAGCCTCGCTCCTGCTAGTGGACGACGATCGGCACGTCCTCCAGTCGATGTCCGTCTGGTTGAGGGACCAGGGTTACCGCGTGGACACTGCCGCGGGCAAGACGGAGGCCCAAGCCCTGATCGACCGCAAGAGCTACGACGTGGCTCTGGTGGATGTGCGGCTGCAAGACGGGGACGGTTTCGAGCTGCTGGCGGAGTGCCGCCGCCGTCGCCCCGAGATGCCCGTCATCTTGATTACAGGCTACGGCTCCGTGGACACGGCGGTGGATGCGTTGCGGGCGGGGGCCTTCGACTTCCTCACCAAACCGCTGATCGACGACGAGCTGGCCCTGGCCGTCCGGCGGTGTCTCAACCAGAGGGAAGTCATCGAGGAGAACCGCAACCTGAAGGCCCAGCTCGACATGCGGTACGGGCTGGAGAACATCGTCGGCCGCGACCACCGCATGGTGCGGATCTTCGACGTGATCGAGGCGGTGGCCGACACCAAGGCCACGGTGCTCATCACGGGAGAGAGCGGGACGGGCAAGTCGCTGATAGCGCGGGCCATTCACCGCCGCAGTTCCCGCCGCGACAAGCCCTTCGTGGAGGTCGCCTGCGGGGCCTTGCCCGAAACGCTGCTGGAAAGCGAGCTGTTCGGGCACACGGCGGGGGCGTTCACGGGCGCGACTGCCGAAAAAGTCGGCAAGTTCCAGTTGGCGCACGGGGGGACCATCTTCCTCGATGAGATCGGCACGGCCAGCCCCGCCTTGCAGGTCAAACTCCTCCGCGTCCTGCAAGACTACCAATTCGAGCAGGTGGGAGGGACGCAGACGTTTACCGTCGATGTGCGGGTGATCTTGGCGACCAACGAGGACCTCCAGCGGGCCGTCAGCGAGGGGCGATTCCGGCGGGATTTGTACTACCGCATCAACGTGATCAATATCGAGCTGCCGCCGCTCCGCGAGCGGATCTCGGACATTCCCCTGCTGGCCGACCACTTTCTGAAAAGGATTTGCGAGGAGATGGGTCGGCCCGTCAAAACCCTCTCGCCGGAGGCCGCGGCCGTCTTGCAGACCTACCGCTGGCCCGGCAACGCCCGAGAGTTGCAGAACGTGCTGGAGCGGGCGGTGCTGCTGGGTCGGGGAGCGGCCATCGAACCGGAGGACCTGCCGGCCGAACTGTTGACCCAGATGGCGGGGGACGTGTCGGCCGCCGATGCCGCCCCCCTCAAGCAGGCCTTGCAGCTCCCCGAGCGGCAGATCATCCTGCAAGTGCTGGAGGCAAACGGCTGGAACCGGCAGGCCGCCGCCAAGGCCCTGGGGATCAATCGGACCACGCTCTACAAAAAGATGAAGCGGCTGGGGATCGAGGCCCCCCGCGGCGATGCCAAGCCGGTCCCGTCTCACACATCGTACTGAGCCTGAGGCTCCGCCGGCGGGTGGCTGGGGTCGGAGCCGGGTGGCTGGGGTCGGAGCGGAGCGTAGGCTCCAGACGCCTGCTCACGCCGCGCTACCACCACCAGCTTACGCTGGTGGCTCGCGCCACGGGTGCCAATCGCAAGCGTCCTGCACAACGCGCCGGCGCGAGCCCGGGTGGCTGGGGTCGAAGCGAAGCGCAGCCCCCAGCCGCGCGTCCTGGCGGCGCCGCCACCACCGGCTCACGCCGGCCGCGCAACGCGGAGAACCCGGTGTCGTGGTCCTCGGCGTGTCGTATAATTCGACAGGCAGCGCAGGATTTGTCCACGCGAGTCACGTCGATTCGCGGCGAGCGGCCGACCGCCCCACGTGGAGAAACCCGCCGGCAGCGGCCTTTTTCTCGCACAAGACGGGAGCCGGCTCGATAGTGGTGCCGTGCCCCGTAAACTGGGAATGATACTTGCAAACAGCACCCAGCGTCCGGCGGTGGGCGGGGAAGCGCCCCGACGGCCGTCCGGGGTCCTTTGCCCGGCAAAGCTCGTCGGGATCGCCGGGCAGTCAGTAGAAACCGCAAGTGGCGCTCCGGAGATTTTGCAAGTGGCGCTGCGTGGAAGTTCAATTTCGTTGATCGGAGGGGATGAAGCCATGGTTGACCGCCGTTTACGATCTCAGTTACTCGTGAAGCTCGCCGCGCGATCTCCCCTCGGGGCGGCGTCGCTGTCGGCGGCGTGCCTGCTGCTCTTCGCCGGCATTGCCCGAGCGACCGAGCCGGAAACCGCCGCTCCGCCGCGATTGGGTCCCGATCCGGCCGTTTATCGGCAGGTCGTGGATCGCGGCATAGCCTACTTGGTTGAGCGGGGGCAGGCGCCGGACGGGTCATTCAGCGGCGAAGGCACCATCGGCATCACCGCGCTGGCCGTGGCGGCCCTGCTGCAAAATGGTAAGACCCTCGACGACCCGGCCGTTCGCGGGGGCCTGGCGTTCATCGAAAGGCACGCCCAGCCCGACGGCGGAATCTACTTCCCCGGCACGTATTACAAGAACTACGAGACCTCCATCGCCATGATGTGCCTGCATCAGGCCGACGCGGAGCGCTACCGCCAAATCATCGAGAACGCCGAGCGCTTCGTCAAAGGCATCCAGTGGGACGAGTCGGAGGATCAGACGCCGGCCGACTTTGCGTACGGCGGGGCGGGCTACGGGCGACACCGCCGGCCCGACCTCTCTAATACCGCTTTTCTCATCGACGCCCTGCGGAGCATTGGACGCGGGCCGGACGACCCCGCCATCCAAAAGGCCCTGATCTTCGTCTCGCGGTGCCAGAACCTGGAGACCGAGCACAATACCACGCCGTTTGCCGCCAAGAATCCCGACGGCGGGTTCTACTACACGCCGGCGGCGGGCGGGCAAAGCATGGCGGGAACCACCCCCACCGGAGGACTCCGCAGCTACGGCTCCATGACCTACGCCGGTCTCAAAAGCATGATCTACGCCGGCTTGACCGCCGATGATCCCCGCGTCAAGGCCGCCAGAGATTGGATCGCCAAAAACTACGACTTGGAGTCCAACCCCGGCTTGGGTCAGCAGGGGCTGTACTATTACTATCACACCTTCGCCAAGACGATGGATGCCCTGGGCGAGCCGCTGTTCACGGACGCGGCGGGCAAGTCGCACGATTGGCGGGCCGAGCTGTTCGACGCCCTCCGCAAGCGGCAGCGCCCCGACGGCTCCTGGGTCAACGAGGCCGACCGTTGGATGGAAGGCGATCCCAACCTGGTGACGGCCTACAGCCTGATGGCCCTGTCTTACTGCCGCCCGTGAGCGCCGCTCCACCGGGGCGTGTTGAGCCTCGGGCGTAAGCCCGAGGTGGTGCAACCTGGGAGCCGCCGGCGTAAGCCGGCGGTGGAAGCTGGGTAGCGCCGAAACACCTCCGGCTTACGCCGGAGGCTCCGGTTTTCGTATTCGATTTCAATTTTTTCTAGAGCCTCCAGCGTAAGCTGGAGGTGTCTACAGCGCTGCCCGGGATTCGCTACCGTCTCACCGCATACTTCGCGGAGCAAGGCGACCGGCCTATAATGGGAATTCTGACTTTCTTGAGCAACACTATTGGTGATCGAGCGTCACGGAGCGAACCGGCATGAATTCCCCCTCGGACCCCAAGGTCTTCTGGCACGAGCACGCCGTCAGCCGCGAGGAGCGCGAGCGGCTTCATGGGCACAGGGGTTGCGTGTTGTGGTTTACCGGACTCAGCGCTTGCGGCAAGAGCACGGTGGCGAACCTCGTGGATCACCGCCTGCACGCCTTGGGCTGCCATAGCTACGTGCTGGACGGCGATAACATCCGGCACGGTCTGAACGCCTCGCCCGCCATGCTCAGGGAACGGCACGGCGAGGACTTCGCGAAGCGCTTCGGGTTGGGTTTTTCGGCCCAGGACCGGGAGGAGAATATCCGCCGCATCGGGGCGGTGGCCAAGCTCTTCGCCGAGGCCGGGATCATCGCCATCACGGCCTTCATCAGCCCGTACCGCGTGGACCGCGACCGCGTCCGGGCCTCCATGCAGCCGGGCGACTTCATCGAAATCTACATGAACGCCCCGCTCGAAGTCTGCGAGGCGCGGGACCCCAAGGGGCTGTACAAGAAAGCCCGGGCGGGAGAGATCAAGGGCTTCACCGGGATCGACGACCCCTACGAGCCGCCCCTCCGGCCCGAACTGACGCTGGATGCCGGCAGCCGCTCGCCCGAGGAATTGGCCGACGAAGTACTGGGCTACCTCCGCGAACGGGGCATCCTTTCTCGCTAATGCGCCGGGACGCCGCAGCGCGAGCGTGAGCGTCGGGCGTGAGTCCGAGGCGGCTCCACTCTCCGCATGCAATTTCAATTTTCTAGCGATTGGAGCCTCCAGCGTTAGAGCCTCCAGTGTAAGCTGGAGGTGGGAACAGCGCGAAGCGGGTCTGCTGGGGGCTTCGCTCCGCTCCGACCCCAGCCACCCGGCCGGCTCCCACCGCCGGCTCACGCCGGCGGCTCCGGGATCCGTGTTCGATTTCAGTTTTCTAGAGCCTCCAGCGTAAGCTGGAGGTGTCTACGGCGCTGCCCATGATTCACCACCCCCGGCGTCAGCCGCTGAAGCGAATCAACAGGATGTCGTCCTCGTGGACGACGTAATCCTTGTGCTCATGGCGGACCAAGTTGTGGGCCTTCAGCTCGCGCTCGCTTCCCAGGCGG
>JAAZNR010000397.1 GCA_012798155.1 Thermogutta sp.
TCATCGGTCCCGCGGAACTCGACCTCGGCGCGATCTCCCGGCTGGATGTCGCTGAGCATCACGGTTCGCCCGTCCAACTCGGCGCGACCGTTAAACTCAATCGGCGTGGTCTGGCCCACATGGATGCGGAGCGGCGGCGCATCGGCGTCGCCGGCGAGCATGATTTGCGCGTCGGCGAGAGAGACGGCCGTGATCTGCCCGACGGCGCGTTCCGGGCGAATGACCTGCAATCGCTGCACGAATCGCCCATCGCTTTGGGAGACCTGAATCGTAATCTCATCCCCCGGTTGCAAGTCTCGCATCAAGGCCTTGGTATCATTGATGAATACCTCATCGGCGGGCCGGATGGTGACCTCCTTCGGCGTGCCGTCGGGCGTCTCCACAGTAATCAGCCGTTCGTCCAGGAATACCCCGCGAACGACGCCTCGCAAGGGTTCGGGAGCCTGAGTATTGGGGGCGGGTTTCGAGCCGGTCGGCAGCAGCATCAGCAGGCTGATCAAGAGCGAGCATACAACGGCCGCCGCCGCCGCGATGCGAAGATACTTCCGGTTCTTCGCCTTCCGAAGCTCTTCCGGTGACGGTCCTTCCCGTTCCGTCGGCGGTAACGGCGGCAAACCGGCGGACCGCGCGGTCAGCATCCGCAGGGCCTCCCGTGCGGACCCCAAGCGCCGGGCTTGCTCTTTGATCACCAGCCGATCCACGGTCTCCGCCAGATCTTCCGGAACCCCTTCGAGCACGCGGCGAATCGGCGGCAGACGCTGGTCGGGCGAACTGTGCCACATCATCCAAGCGATTTGGCGATCCCGGCCGAACGCGCTTAAACCCGGGAAAAGCAGGGAAAAGTCCGGTCCGCAGAGGAGCTCGTAGGTGGTGAAACCCAAAGAGTAGAGGTCGCCGGCCGGCCCGACCTGGCCGAACTGAGCACTGATCAGCTCCGGCGCCATGTACTTGGTCGTACCCTTGAGCAAACTGCCGCCCTCGTCGGTAGCGCGGCGGGCGAGGCCGAAATCCCCCAGTTTCACCCGTCCTTGGTTATCCAAAAGCAGATTGCTGGGTTTGATGTCGCCGTGAATGATCCCGTTGCCGTGCAGAAAGTCCAACGCCTGCAAGCTGCCGATGAGGATTTCCCGCAGAAAATCGACGTCGATGGGACCGGTCTCGACGCTTTGTTGAAGATTGCCCCGCATCAGCTCCAGGACCAACCAACCGCGACTGCGGACGACGTCGTAGATCGTAATGATGTGGGGATGCTGGAGTGACGCAAGCAATTGCGACTCTCGCCAATACCGCTCCAACTGCTTGGGGGACTGGAGGTATTGGGCATGAATCTCTTTGATCGCCACGTCCCGCCCAAGCTCCTGGTCTCGGGCGCGAAAAACTTGGGCGAAGTCCCCGCTGCCGATCCTCTCGATGATTTGATATCGCGACGCCGAAGCCATGTTCGTCCTCTTACTGTCGCCGATTATGGTCGCCGAAATCCGTAGCGATTCGAACCGCACGAAAAGCGTCCGCAGGTGGGTCCGCCTCGGAGCAGGCCGTAGCGTAAGGCGTTGCGTGCCGGGCTACCCAAACCGGTTGCTTGCGATGCAACCCGCGAACCGCTCATGGTCGCAATAACCGCGGCGGCTTGCCGCCGGCTATTACGGGCCGGCTGCTACAACGCCGACGGCTCGATCCCCACGGTCCTCGCCGCGTCCGTCTCGGTTCATTCTTGCAATAAAATCCGTAATTGCTCTTCCAGCTTGCGATCGCGTGCGGCGCTGCCTGTCAGTCCTTCGTACGGTGCGCGGTCCCGATGTGCGTACAGCAGGAGCAAGAGCCGCCGATACAGCTCCCTTTCTCGCTTGAAATCCCCGCTGTTATGGGCCCGCTGAGCTTCGCGCAATAGAATCTGGTACTCGGCGGGGGGCGTTTCCGGGTTGAGGCTTGGGATATATTCGTCGATCAAGACCCGGCGGGCTGCGTCGCGGGTCGCGGTATCCCCCGCCTTGCCAGGGTTGGGTTCCAAGAATACCAGGGCCAGCGACACGATCATACTGGTACACAGAACGGCGAAAAGGAGCAGGGGATTGGCGGAACGCCGATTTGATCCCTGATCCTGCGCTTGGGACTCCTGCAAATGCAGTGTCGGCAGACTTCCGTCGGCCGCGAGCGTCCAGGTCGGCTCCACCGGCTCGGAGAGGATCTTCATGACCGCCTTTTTACGCGGCGGCGGTGCGGCCGTTTTCGCCGGGGCCTGCGGCCTCGTCGTCCCGGAGCCGGTCGGCTTGCCGCGGAGGACGCCGTCGGGCTGCTGCGGTGCTCCGGCGGTTCGAGTTGCATCCGACGAGGACCCGGCCGTCTCCGAATCCCGTCCCTTTTCGCCTGCACTTTCGGGCGTGGTCGCCGGTCGCGTGGAAGCCTCCCGCCATGTGGTAGTCTTCGGTGGAGCGGCGGCGGCTGTTTCCTTCTTGGCAACCGCTTCCTTCTTGGCAGCCGCCGGTGGATCGGCGGCCTTGGTCGGCGGGGGCGGAAGTCGGGGATCCTGTTCCGGGCCGCCTGTCGGCTTCCATCGGCCGGAAGCGGCGGACTTCCGGCCGCCGCGCGGGGTTGCCGTTTGCGCCGTTTCGGAAACCTTGGGGGGCGTTGCCGGTTCTTTTCGAGATGGGTCGGCCTGCGGGGGGGCGGCGAGCGGAACCGGCTTCGCAATGTCGGGATAGCTTGCCTGATCCTCCGCCGTCTCCGGCACGGCGCGGAACCGATGGTGGCACCACGGGCAGCCCACCACCCCGCCCAGGGCGGCTGGGCTGACCGTCATTTCGGTTCGGCAGAGCGGGCAGTGAATCTTGATGGGCATATCTAGGCCCCAAATCTCCCGACTCTAGCGGGCCGGAACGGCTGGGAGCTTGCGGCACGAAGCGATCCCCGCCCTTGCCGTGGCTGCCGATCATTCCCCGGCGATCGGAATCTATTCCCCGGCGATCGGAATCGGCTCACCACGGCGAGGCACTGGTTTGGTGGCATTATGGGATGAGCCATTCGCTTCTCCTCGGGGCCGCGAACTCACGGACCGCTCAAAGTGCCAGTCCGAAATCGAGGTAATTGAGCAGGAACGGGCCGATTAAAATCAGAACCGCCGCCGCCATTACCAATATACCCGGTAACAGCATGTTCACGCCCGCCTCGCCGGCGACGGTCTCGGCCCGTTGTGACCGCTTGATGCGTAGGACGTCGGCCTGGGTACGGAAAATGGATGCCAGGGGGGTGCCCAGCGTCTCTCCCTGAAGGATCGATCCGATGATGCTGGTGATCTCGTCGTCGGCCAGACGATCCTTCATGGCGGCGAAGGCCTCGTAGCGCGTCTTGCCCAATTGCATGTCGGCCAGCACCCTTCCGAATTCCTCGGAAACCGGATGGCCGCGGTATTCCTCGACGGCCTGGGCCAGGGCATTGAGAAACGTCGAGCCGGCCTCCATGAGGAGCGTGAGCAGGTCCAGCAGAAAGGGCAATCTGCGTTTGATGTCTCGCAATCGCCGCGCCGCCCGAGAGGCCAAACGGAGTCTTAGAAACCAGACGGTCAGCAGCGACGTCGCGAAGGCGACCAGCAGTCCGCCCAAGCCCACCGCGCGGACAAAGAAATAGGTGTACAGCGGCAGCAGGAAGAAGCCGATCATCTCCAGCTTGCCGAGATACTCCTCGGCGAGCCAGAACCGCGACAAGCCCGCAGCGTGAATATGACGTTGTATCTCCGGCAAGGCCTCGCGAAAGGCCCCCCGATTGAACCGTCCCAAAATCTGCAATACCGGTTGAAACGAGCGGTAGAACCAATCGCTGCGTCGCAATTCGTTGATGCGGCTGATGTCGTAGCGCCATTCCGCGCCCTGCGGAAGGTCCTCGGTTTGAAGGACCAACCATAACCATCGCGTGATGAAGAACGCGGCCGTGCCCCACATCAGGCAGGCGGCGGCCAAAAGGTAACTGCCGGTTTGTTGTACGCCTTGCCAATCCGTCATAGGTCCATCCAAAACCGCGACGATGCTTCCACTGTCGGA
>JAAZNR010000398.1 GCA_012798155.1 Thermogutta sp.
AAAGGGGGCCGAGGACCACCGGTTCTTCCCGCCCCTGGAATTGCATGCGGACGCGGGCGTCGATCAGGTCCAAGACCGTGCCGAAGGTAGCGCGGGAAGGCCGGGAGAAATCGGGCAAGGCCCCCTCGCCCGGCGGTTGCGACTCTTCCGTCCCGTCATAGGGGCCGTTCTGCCGGTAGCCCACGATGAACGTCGCCGCCTCCGGGCCGAAGTCGGCCTCCAGCTCGCCGTACAGGGCCTCCAAGTCGTCCTGATTGATGTCGATTTTGGGGGAGCCGTCCGGGCGGACGTTCAACTCCATGCTGAACAAGGTCAAATAGGCGGCCCAGCCGCGATAGGCCGTGGCGTCGTTCACGCCCAGCGCCGAGAGCGTGTCCGGCACGGTCTCGCCCGGATCGACGAGGCCGTTGCGATTGCGGTCGGCGCCGAAGAGCAGGTCGGGCGTCACGCCGCGGACGAGGAGCAGTTCCTCGACCGTCTCCAACGGTCCGTTTTTGGGCGCATAGGCCGGGCTGAGCGAGGAATAGTAGTCCACTTCCGCACCGAATTCCCGCGGTTCGTCGTCGGCGTCGATCCAATCCATGATCGCGTCGGCGACGTCCTCGGTCATGCCGGGCAAGCCCATCAGAAGCTGCCGGCCGCCGTTTTCGACGTACTGATCGGCCAACAGCAGGCTGTTCAGATTCAGTTTGCCCGATTCGTTCTCCAGACCGTAGCGGACGCCCGAGCCCGTGGCGTAACCGTCGTCGGCGGGCGCAAGCACCGAAAAGTAAGCGGTATTGCGCGGATCGGTCTCTTCGAGGACGGGCACGCCGGCGAACCAGGTGGGGTTATCGTACCAGCCGCCGTTTTCGATCTGCTGATCCGGGTCCAGGGAGATCAGCAACCGGGCGACCTCGGCGCCGGAGGCGGCCGCGGCACGAGCCTGCGACAGCCGGCCGTAGATTTCCGTCCCTTCCCGTTCCGCCAGCATCAGCTCGGCAAACGTCAAGGCCCCCAGGGCCAACAGGGCCACGGTGACGAGGACGACCAGCAGGATCATCCCGCCGCGCGCGGGGGGCGAACCGGCGCGGGAAAGGTGCCGATAGGCGACCGACTGCGATCGGGGCCTGGGGCTACCGGTCATTGCCGCCTCCTCCGCCTGGTCCGCCTGCTCCGCGTCCTCCGCCCCCGCCGCCTGCTCCTCCTCCGCCCGGAGGGCCGCCGAAACCGCCGCCTGGGGTCCCGCTAGCCGGTCGCCCGCCGGGGCCTCCTCCCCCGAAGCCTCCACCGGGAAAGCCGGGCGGCGGTCCGCCCGATCCCGGCGATCCCGATGGCGGTCGGCCCTGGCCCGGTGGACCTCCCGGCGGTCTTCCCGGCGGACCGCCGAAACCGCCTCGCTCGCCGTCATCAGGGGAGGGACGTCCGCCGCGACCCCCGCCCCTACCGCCGTCCGAAGCGTCGCCGGGCCTGCCGCCGCGTCCGGAACCCCTGCCCGAACCGCCGTCCGAGGGACTGCCGTCGCGATCCGAATCTTGCTGCGTCCCCTGATCCTCTTCGCCGCCCATGCCGCCCTCCGAGCCGGCAGGACCGCCCGTCCCGCTCGTCCCCCCGCCCGTCGCCCCCAATTGTCCGGTCACGTGCGCCGCGGGCAGATACACGACCGTGCGATACATCCGCAGTTCGTCGTCGTCGGCGCCGATGAAACCGCCGGTGCTTGCCGTGCCCGTCCGGATCGCGGCATCGCGGCGGGATTCGGCGGGGCGAAGGTACAAGCGGATTTCGACGGCCGTCGGGAGCGTGCCCTGAAGGTCCGAATCCCAAGAGTCCATCCAACTCGAACCGTCGAAGTACGCGAACTCCACCGCCTCGACCTCCGGCGCGAGGGGCTGAAGCGTATTGTCGATCTGATCCAATTCCCCGGTGTCGGCGAGATAGGCGGTGACCGCCCGATCCAGCTCCCGGCGGACCAGTCCGCCTTGCTGCTCGAAGCCGGTGACCCCCGGCGTGCTCGCAATCGTGTAGCTCGAGGCCTCCGCCGGGTCCAAAACGAAGTACGTTACGGTCTTGACGTCGCTGACGCGATCGATCAGCATCCCGTCGGCGGAGAGGAAAATCTCCGACTGCAACTGATCGGGTCGCGGCAGGCGGCTGACGTCCACCTGAATCCAGTCGATCTCGCCGTACAAGCCGGGCACGCTGTGCGGCAGAGCGCCGGAGGCGGCGTCTTGACCCACGTCCGCGAAGGAGTCGTCGCTTTCGGAAAAGAGCATCGAGGCATCCAGCCCCGCCGCCGAGGCCGTGTCCGCCAGGTCGCTCTCGCCGGTCCGCGTCACCAGCCCCGGGATCAATTGGGCGAAATTGACGGGATCGTAGGGGACCGCTCCGCGAACGTCCTGGGCCATGCGTTCCAAGACCGCGCGGGCAAGCTGGGCCTCGGCCAGGCATGTTTTCGCGGATTCCACGGCCCGATAGTGAAAGACCGTCGCCGCTCCCATGGCCGCCAGTACCAGAGTCACCAGGGCCAGCGACAAGATGACTTCCAGGAGCGTGAACCCCCCCGCGCGACGCGGCCGCCGGCGCGAGGCTTCCCGCATCGCTCGGGGGCGACAAGGCGGCGGCGCAAAGCGGATTCCCACGCGGCGGCTCACGGTTGCGCACCTCCCGCGTCCTCTTCGCTCGGCGTTGCCTCGGACTCCGACGACGAACTGCCGGACCCCGACGATGACGACGATGACTCGCCCGAGGCCGCACTTTCGCCGGGCTGAACGAATTGGTAGTCGGGATCGATGAGCCACTGCACCAACCGGGCTTCGGCGGGCCGCGCGATCACCGTTTCGTCCTGCCGCACGACAACCTCCACCCGCAAAAGTCCCTCGAGGTCCAGCGCCGACACGTCCACCGCATATAACCAGCCCGGATCCACGCCGTCCACCACATCTTCCAAAGGCGTCTCGCTCGTCGATTCCAAGGGGAGCGAGCCGGCGATCAGCTCGGCCGCCAGGCCGTCGCACAGCATTTGGGCGGTGCCGCGGTCGCGGGCCAATCGGGCGTTGGCGTGGGCGGTCAGGACCAATTGCGAGACGGCGGCCAGCGACAGCATCAGAATGGTCATCGCCAAAATGACCTCCAACAGCGTGAATCCCGCGGATGCACGCCGGCGGAGGCGATCGGCGGTTCCCCGGCGCGACTTCATGGCACGCCTCCGGCAGCGGAGGGCGGAAGGCTCGCCTCGGTTCCCGATGCCGCCACGTCCGTGTGATAGGCCTCGCCGACCAGGACGGCCCCCGTCAAGCCGCGAAGCGAGACGTCGATCGCCCGGCCGTACTCGTTGCGGAGCGTGATGACCGCCGAGGTGGCCGTCCCATCCGGGAAAAAGAGGATCGTCCAACCCCCTTGCGTCCCGAAGCCGTCGGCCGCAAGACCGCTTTCGGCGAAGTCGGCGGAGCACAATTCGTCGGCCAGGACGTTGCCGTCGTGGACCACGATTTTTTCCGGCAGCTCTCCCTGGCTGACGGTCGCGGCGGCGTCCGGCGGTGCGGAACTGCCCGAGAGGCCCGTCCCGCCGAAGCTCCCCGTCAAAGACGCATCTTCGGAAGCGTCGCTGTACGGTTCGACGGTGTACGCGCCGCTCTCTTGCGAGCAGCGGAAGGCGTAGGTCGTGCCGCGCGACATGGCCCGATTGCGGGCCCGCAACCACTCCGCCCGAAGCTGATCGGCAGCCGTTTCCAGCCGCTGCGAGGCCATCGGCCGCATGACCGTGATGTAGGCCATGCTGCCGAGCACGCACATCAAGGTCAACACGAGGATGATTTCCAACAGCGTCAGGGCCCGGCGGTCGAGCCGCGAGTTCCGCCGAAGTCGATGGGAAAGTGCCGGCCGAGGCATGGGAATCGCCGATCGAACGGGATGGAAGCCGGGGAAGGCCGAGGCGTGCCGGCGTTTCGGCAAGCCTAGCCGGCCCAACTGGTCACGTCATCCTCCGTGCCGTCCACGCCGTCCGGGCCGAAGGACCAGATATCGGGGAAGCCCTCCATGTCGTTCTGCCCGGGGTACAGGTATTGGTACTCGTTGCCCCACGGATCGAGCGGGACGTACTGGCTGTCCAAATAGGGACCGTCCCATTTGGTGGGGTCGGGGAGGTCGGCCGGCGGTTGGATCAAGGCGTCCAGCGAAGCCGGGTACTGGTTAGTGTCGAGGTAGTACCGCTGGATAGGGGCCTTGAAGGCCTTGATTTGGGTACGCGCGGCATTGATGTACGCCCGCCGCTGAATCGGCCCGTAGGCCATCACCGCCATGGACGCGATGATCAGCAGGATCACCAGGACCAACAGCACTTCGATCAGGGTCACGCCGCGGCGCGAGCGGCGACGGTCCGACCTCTTGGCTCGAACGTCGAACATCGAAAGAACTCCTCTCCCTTGCTAGCGTTGTACTTCCTTCCAAGGATTTCGCGGTTCCAAGGACCCTGCGGCGGCGAGGAGACCGTGCGATTTCAGGCCTCTCACGCCGCAAGGACCGTGCCAGGCTCGCTCGCCCCTTCCCGGTCTTGCAATAGCTCGGCCTCCGTGAGTGTGAACCCGAAACCCTGAAATACCTCGGCGTCCGTTAGTGTGAACCGCCAAGGCTGGAATACCTCCGCCTCCGTTAGTGTGCACCCGAAACCCCGGAATACGTCCGCCTCCCTTAGTGTAAACCCCAAACACGGGAAAATGTCCCGCTTTCCGCCGCTCCCATCGCCCCTTCATGGGAAGAGGGCGGCGACGACTTCTCGCTGCGGGGGCGGGTCGATCCGGGATCGACGATCAACGGGATCGACGATCAAATCGTGGTGCTCATCTTGAGGACGGGCAGCAGCAGGGCGATGACCACCACCAAAACGATCGCGGCGATGATCACGAGCATGATCGGCTCCAGCAGCCGCACGCCCAATTCCAATTGCCGCCACGTTCGCCGTTCCAGGGTATCGGCGATCTGAATCAGGACCGTCTCCAAGGTATTGGCCTCCTCCGCCACGGAGATCATCTCGATGACCATGGGCGGAAACAGTTTGCAGGCGGCCAGGGGCGCGGCCAAGGATTGCCCGGCCGAGATATTCTCCGTCGCCTCTTGCACGGCGTCGCTGAGGACGCGGTTGCCGGTGGCCTGGCCCGCGATCTCCAAGGACCGCAGGATCGGCACGCCGTTTTGCAGGAGGGTGCCCAGGATGCGGCAAAACCGCGCCACCGCGAAGCTGAGGAAGATGTTGCCCGCCACGGGCACGCGGAGGATATACCGATCCCAGACCCGCCGGCCGGCCTCGGACTTCAGCCAGCCGCGGACCGCCCAAACGGCCAATCCGATCAAGAGCAGCAGCCACAGCCCCCAGTGCTGAAGGAAATCGCTGGCGGCCAGCAATCCCTCGGTCAGGGCGGGCAATTCATTGCGTTGCCGCAGGCTCTCGAACAGCGTCTGGAATCGCGGGACGAGGAATACCAGCAACCCGCTGACCACCACCGTACCGATCAGAAACAGCAGCACGGGATAGGCCATCGCGCCCATCACCCGTTTCCGCAGATCCTCGCTGGCATCCGTGAAGGCGGCCACGCGGACCAGGGCGTCCTCGAGAAACCCTCCCTCGCCGCCGGCGCGGATCATGCTGACGGCCATCTCGCCGAAGCAGCCGGGGAAACGGGCGACGGCGTCGGCCAACGAGGCCCCGTCCTCCACCCGCCGCCCCACCTCGCCCAATACCTCCTTGAGGACCGGATGCGAGACCTGGGCACGGATGACTTGGATCGCCCGCAAGAGCGGCACCCCGCTCCGCAGGAGGTCGGCCAATTGGCCGTAGGTCACGGCCATCAATTGGGCGGGCACGCGGCGGCGCCGCAGGGCCGACGAATCCGTCGCCTCGCCGCGGACCTCCAACGGGAAGAGGTCGCGCGCGGAGACCGCCGCCACCGCCTCCCGTTGCGTCGCGGCCGCAACCGTACCTGTGATCTTCTTTCCGCCGGCATCGACGGCGACGTAACTGAACTCCGGCATGAGCTGGTGATACCCCCCAGGCGTAGCGCGATCGGATGGAAGGCGGCCGGCCGCGGAGCACGCCGTCCGGCGGTCATGCCGCGATCGCACCGCAAGGCGATCCCCGGCCTACGTTCGCCCGAACGCCGGCGCCGGGGCTCAGTGTTCCTCGGCCCGAGTCACGCGCTCGATCTCTTCGATTGTAGTCCGGCCGGCGAAGACTTTCCGCCAGGCATCCTGCCGCAGGGTGATCATGCCCTCGGCCAC
>JAAZNR010000399.1 GCA_012798155.1 Thermogutta sp.
CGGCCGTGGCGCCGGCGGAGCGAAGATAGAGCTGCAACTGCTCGACGTCGCGCCGCAGTTGATCGACGGCGGCGGGGATTTCGGCCATGCTCAGCCACTGCCGGTGGAGGCTCGGTTGCGGCGTCTCCAGGGGAATCGTCTGCGTCAGCGTGTCCGAGACCGTGATCCTGGCGTCGCCGATTTCGGTCACGGGCTTGCGGCAAACGATGGTCAACGTGCCGGCTTTCACGTCGGTGAAAAGCTCGGCTTGCTCGGCCCGCAGAACCATCGCCGGTTGATTGGGATCGGTCTGAATCGTGATGGTGGGGCGAAGAAGACGTTTGCCGTCCAAGGCCATCACCTTGATGACGAACTTCTCGGACTCGTAGCCCTTTTCTCGCCTGAGCTTGGCGTACACGATCTCTTCGAGGGCCTCCACGGCGACGCGGCGGGCGTTGCTCCTGCCCCAGGTCGCCGCCAGGTCATAAGACCAGACGGTCAACAGGCTGATGAAATAGGCGAACACGATCGCCGGACGGACGACGACCATGGGCGACAAACCCGCCGAGCGGACGGCGATCAACTCGTTCGTTCCCGATACCCTGCCCAAAACCTGGCTGATCGCGAGAAGCACGGCGATGGGCGTCGTGATGCCCAGAACCTCGGGGAGCATGAACGGCGACATGCGGACGATCAGGGCAGGCGGCATGCCGCGGTTGAGGCCTTCTCGGGCACCAAAGCCCACGGTGAGAAGAAAGGTCAAGGCGATCAGGGCCAGGCCGAATATCCGCAACAATTCCGACAAAATGTAACGGGTAAAGATGCTCATTACCGTCGGGTACTGATCCTATCGAGCGTGGTGATTGGCTGGTCATCAGCGATGGCTGGTCATCAGCGACAGCGTTAACCCGGCCCAAGAGACGAAGCATCCTGCCGGGCGGGACACCTCGGTTGTCATCTTCGCCCCCTGAGCGGTGCATTGGTTCCCCGCCACGTTGCGGGGAGAGATGGGCGCCGTGGTCAGATTGTACGGTTTACACAAGATTTGGAAAAGATTACTGCGCGGCCGGCGGAGCCGTTTGCCTTTTCGTGGTCCAGCTTTGCAGGTTTTCCCAAACTCACCTTCTCGCCTTGAATCGAGAGCGAGGTTTTTCTAACATTCGCGCTTCCACGAAGCTTTCGATCGATCGCGCTATGGTTATCCGACATTTTAGCCTCACCGTTCTGACGCTATTTGCGACGGTGGTCGCGGGGCTGTCGGGCTGCGCGACGACGCCCATGGGCGGAATCTTGCGGTTTGGCGGCCCTACGGCAACCCCTTCCGACGCCACGGCCACGGAGAAGGACGGTGCCGTCACTACCACCGATGGAGGCAATTCGGACGCGACTGAAACCGGCACGGTCTCCGCAAAGGCGGAACCGATGGAAATCCGATCCGGCGGAACGCGTAACGCCGGCGATCCCAATCCGGATCGGCAAGGGCAGCCTACGTCGGCGAGTTCGGCCAAGGACGATGCGGCCGGGGCAAGGGACGTCACGATTCAGTCCTTGATTGCCGAATTGGAGGCATCCCAGCCTCTGGAGCCTGAGACGAAGCAGCGACTGATCGACGATTTGCAGCGGACGCCGCCGCACTTGTGGCCGGCC
>JAAZNR010000400.1 GCA_012798155.1 Thermogutta sp.
CTCGGCGGATTCGATCATTTGGTGGAGCTGAATGAGGTCCACAGCGTGGTATACGAATCGGACGATCAGTCGGGAATCGATATGTTCGGCGATCCGGTCATCCGCGGAAACGTGTTGCGTTACAACTTTTGGCACCATATCGGGAGCGGCCACAGCGTGGCCGGCCAAGCCGGCATTCGCCTCGACGACATGATCAGCGGCGTATGGATTTACGGGAACGTGTTCTATCGGGCGGCGGGCGGGCATTTCGGCGGACTGCAAATCCACGGCGGCAAGGACAACGTGGCCGACAACAACCTTTTCATCGCCTGCAAGCAGGCCGTCAGCTTCTCGCAATGGGGACCGAGCCGCTGGCAGGAACGGGTCGCGGAATGGTTGCAGGCGGCCAAAGCCCGCGGGCTAGACGTCACTCGCCCGCCCTTCTCCGAACGCTTTCCCGAATTGCGCGATTTGGCAAGCAACCCCGATCGCAATTTCCTTTTCCGCAATCTGGTCATCAGTTGCGGCGACTTCGCGGTGCGGGACCGGGGCGTCAACGTCTATTGGGACAACCATGCCTATAACGGCGACGTGGGTTTCATCGACCCCAAGACTCGGCAATTCGGATTGCGCGATGACTCGCCCATTTTCCGGCGGTACGTCTTTCGCCCCATTCCCTTTGAAGAGATCGGGCTTTACCAAGACGAGTTTCGGGCAACCTGGCCCGTGCATCACGAGGTCTCGCCGAAATACGTTCGAGAACCGTAGGTTTGCGTTGTGACGACGTTATGACACCCCTGTGAAAGGATCCCATCATGCAAGGTTCCAAGAAGACGCAGCGTCGGCGGTTTTTGGCGGCCTCCGCGGCGACGGCGGCCGGTTTGGCGGTCGGCGGGCCGGCCTGTTTGCGCTCAGCGCTCGCGGACGCGATGGAGGAGAAATCGCCGCCGTTCCGCGTTCCGCGCTGGCGAGGCTTCAATCTGCTGGACTTTTTCCAAGCGTTTTGGCGACCCACCGAGAACGGACGTCCCAAGATCGAACCCGTCCCGGAACAAGACTGCATCTGGATTGCGGAGTTGGGGTTCGATTTCGTCCGCTTGCCCATGGATTATTGGCTCTGGATCGATAGCGACTGGCCGACCACGAAAAAGCTAAAGCCGGACGACGTCTTCAAGATTCGGGAAAGCACGCTGGACCTGATCGATCAATCCGTCGAACGCTGCCGCAAGCACGGATTGCACATCCAATTGAATTTCCACCGTGCGCCGGGTTACTGCATCAACGACCCCGAACGAGAGCCGTTCGTGCTGTGGCGGGACGAGCTTGCCCAGAAGGCATTCGTCACGCATTGGGAGATGTTCGCCAAACGATACCGCGCCATTCCCAACGAGGTGCTGAGCTTCAATCTGGTCAACGAGGCCCCCGGACCGCGGGAAGGGTACATGACCGCCGACGACTACTGCCGGATCATGAAACAGGCGGTGGACGCCATCCGAGCCGTCAGCCCCGATCGCCTGATCTTCGCCGACGGTTTGAGCGTGGGGACGCGCGTGGCCGAGTGCCTGATACCGACCGGCATCGCGCAAAGCGTTCACGCCTACCATCCGGCGCAGATCAGTCATTACCGCGCATCGTGGGTGGATCGCGATTCCAGCTTCCCCACGCCGACGTGGCCGTTGCGGAACCCGGACGGGACCGTTCGCATGGGCCGGGAGCACTTGGAGAAGTATTTCGCCCCCTGGGGCGAGCTGCGCCGAAACGGCATCGGAGTACATTGCGGCGAGACGGGCTGCTTCAATAAAACGCCCTACGAGGTCTTCCTCGCCTGGATGGAGGACGTTCTCGACATCCTTAAGAGTCACGACATCGGCTACGCCTTGTGGAACTTTCGCGGTTCCTTCGGCGTGTTGGACTCGGGACGCGCCGACATCGAGTACGAGGAATGGCGCGGGCACAAATTGGATCGCCGCCTGCTCGATCTGTTGCAGCGCTACTGAACCGGCGGATCGGCTTTCCTGCTTCCAAACCGCCGCAAGTAAATCCACAAGCCGACGGCCGAAAGCAAAAGCACGATGCTGAGGACCTGAGAGATCGTCAGTCCCCAGTATGCGCCGGGTTCGTCGTTGCGAAGGATCTCGATCGTGAATCGCGCAATGGGGTAGAGGGTCAGAAGTAAGGCCAACAGCTCGCCGTCCCGTTTCTGAAAAGGCTCGAACGCCAATAGCACCAAGAGCAGAATCAGCGCGTTGAGCGAGCTGTATAGCTGGGTCGGATGCAAAGGCTCGCCTCGGGCCGGCAGCGGCGAGGCGTCGGCCCAGCGGAGCGTTTTCCCGTCTTGCGTGGTTAACGCGATTTCGACCGGCACACCGTCTCGCCCGGCGTTCGCAACCGCGTGCAGCAGCAGACGCACACCCGCCCGCACCGAGTCCGGGGGATGCTCTCCCTTGCCGGCCCACGAACACAGCCCGGACGCGCAACCGGGCGCCAACACCCGCGGCTCGGCTCCGCGGCCGCGGTTCTCGCCCGTCGTGGCGTAACCATTGACGGCGAGCACAGGCATGCCGATCTTGACGCCGCATTTTTCGGCGGGGGAGCCGGGCAAAACAGACCGTATGACGGGAGGCCCCTGCGGCGTCGCGGGATCCTCCCCCAACTTGACGCCGGCGATGTACAGGTCGCCGTGCGCCAATTGGTGTTCGTAGGCCGGTGAACCCGGGGGGAACCGCACGGCCCAAGGAAGGTCGCATGCTCCGCCGAAGCAACAGCCGTTCAGAAAGCAGCCCAGGCGTCCGATCGCCAAACCCAAGGCCAAGCTGGGCGTGATCAAGTCCAAAGTTGCCCAAAAGGGAAACCCGTACCGCACAATGAAGGCGGCACCGCCCAGCAGCCCGCCGATCAAGGAGCCGTATACCACCAGCCCGCCCGCCGAGATGTTGACCACGGCGGCCAAGGCTGCCGCCCACCCCTGTTCCCGCAACACCGGGCCGTAGTGGACCGGCCAATACTCGATGACGTGGAATAGCCGCGCCCCGAGAATCCCGGGCAAAATGATCCAGAACGCCAGGTTGATGACCATACCGGGGTCCAGTCCGCGTCGGCGGGCGCGATGCATCGCCAAGAGCAGCGCCGCCGCCACCGCCAAGAGGAGCATCGTCCCATAACCCCGAATGGGCAAACCGTAGACCGGCCTCCCGTCGGCCGAGCGTGTCCCGGGGATTTCCACCATCACATTCGGCAGGACGAAGCAAATCAATCCGCCCAGCACGGCCAGCGTGACCAGCGTCCCCGCGGCATCCGCGTTCCAACCGCTGCGCCGGAGTTGCAGGGCCATTACCAAAAGGCTGATCACCGCCCAGATCACCGCCAATAGGCCGAAGCCGAAGAGCGGAATCCCTCCCACCTTGGCTGGAATGTAAATCAAAGTTTGCCACATGGGTGAGGCTTTCAGGGTTATTCGGGCGAAGGCGCAGGAGCCGAAACCTCGGGCGGAGTCAACCTCAGATTGTCGATCAGCCGGACGCCGCCGATTCGCACGGCAAGCAAGGCTTGCACGGGACCCGTGACCGAGGAGACGGGCTCCAAGGTATTCGGATCCACGACTGCCACGTAATCGATGACCGCGTCCGCTGCCGTGGCGATGATGCTCCGCATCGCCGTAACCAGATTTTTGGCCGATCTTTCGCCGGATGCCACGCTCTCGGCCGCGGAACAAAGACTTTGCGACAAGACCCGTGCTTGACGCCGGTGTTCCGGGGACAGGTAGGCGTTTCGGGAACTCATCGCCAATCCGTCCGGTTCGCGGACGGTCGGGCAAGCACAAATGGTGACGGGCACGTTGAAGTCCTCGGTCATGCGGCGGATGACCAGCAGTTGCTGGTAATCCTTTTCCCCGAAGTATGCCCGATCGGGTCCGACCATGCTAAACAGCTTCAGCACCACCGTCGCCACGCCGCGAAAGTGTCCCGGCCGGAATTCCCCCTCCCATCGTTCGGCAATTCGGCCGGGTTGGACCCACGTGTCAAAACCGGCGGGATACATCTCCGCGTCGGTCGGCGCGAAGACCCAGTTCACGCCCAAGTCCGACAAATAGCCCGTATCGGCTTCCAGATCGCGCGGATACCGGTCGAAGTCTTCTCCCCGGCCGAATTGCGTGGGGTTGACGTAGATCGAGACCACGACGATATCGCACTCGGCCCGCGCGGCACGCACCAGGCTGAGGTGCCCCTCGTGCAAGGCTCGCATGGTCGGCACCAGGCCGATCGTTCTCCCGGACTTGCGAAGCCCCTTCAGGGCCACCCGCAATTCATGACTTCGGCTCACAATATGCGTCCCCGTTGGTTCGGTGGACATGGCATCTCTCCGCATCCGGTCCTTCATCGAAAGGCTTATTGTAGTTTTCTTGAAAACTCCCGCATAGATTGGCGTCGCGCGACAACCGCCGGGCGGGGGTCGTTTGCATGGTAGCAGTCGGAGCACAATATGTAGCGTCCAGCCGCCGGCGTGGCCCCAACCGGCAGTGGTTCAGGTTGCCTTGCAACCGGCTCTCGTCTGATGGCGGTAAAACACGCCTCCAAGAGCGGTTTTAGCAACCGCATCAGAGGAAGTCGGGCTGAACGGCCCCCTCCACAATCCCTGCAACCTCCTTGATGACCGACTGCGGGTCTTGAGATTCCACCAAAACCATAGGCACCCTGCCCCGACATGACTCGATTTCGTGCCGCAAGCGCGCGACAATCCGCTCGGCCCCCACGCCCGGCGCGGAACGGGAATCCGAGCTTTCATCGTCCGAGGCCGCCTGGGATTCCTTCGGAACCCGCCAACCGTAAGACATTTCCGGAAGGTGCGGCAGAGCGTCCGGCCCGAGGATCACGAGTCGAGGCAACGGTCCCTCGGCAGGCGACGCCGACGGCTTCGACGCAGACGAAAGCCTTGAGTAAACCGATTTCCAAGTTGCCGTAATCAGGACCGACCGCGACTCATGCTCGGGGGCGTCCTGTAACTTCGCCGTCGCCTCCGGCATCCGTATCTTATCCGTCGGGTAAGCATCGATGGTCGGAGGGGCAACGGCATCCTCAGCCACGAACCGATAATCAACCACTGCGGCCAAGCCGGAAGGAAGGGTCCTTTGGCGGGAACGCGAGCGAAGCAAGGCGGCACACTCCGTCGCCACCTGAGCCGCGGCATTCTCGTAGGCACGAAAAGATTCGTTTGCGATAGCGTTTTGGAAGGCGTTATCGTCGGGAGAAGGAAATGCGCCAACACATGCCCCAAAACCGGCCGGCGCAAGGGCGATCCAGGGTGGTACCCCCCGAAGATGGGCAAGTATTGCCGCCAACGTCATTCCGCAGACGGGATGAACTTGACCGGGCGCTATTTCGATCGCAGGTTCCAGTGCGAAAATCCGTCCCGCCAGACGCGGATGCGGTATCGTAAGGTCCGAGGTTACCTGAACCAGATCATCAAACAGGAGAATGTCGAGATCGAGCGTCCGGGGGCCCCAGCGTTCCCCTCTCTTGCGCCCGAGTCGCTCTTCCGTTTCTTGAAGCACCCGCAACACCTCGATCGGGGCGAGCGAAGTATGCAGTAAGGCGGCAGCGTTAAGGAATGGCAATTGGGAGATGTCGCCACCGGCGGGCGGATACTCCCGATAATTGCTGACCGTCGCCACGGTTATCGAAGCGTGACCGGAAAGGATGTCCAGGGCGCGAGACAGCGTCGCGTGCCGATCACCGAGATTACTCCCTAAGCCGATGAGGACCGTCGCCATATCGCTTCTTGCTTCCTATGTGCTTTTCATCAGCATCCGCGCGGCGCCCGGGTCAAGCTGCGAAGAGTCCGCGTCCAATCCCATTGGCCGCGTGACTCGAGGGTCCATTGCAGCC
>JAAZNR010000401.1 GCA_012798155.1 Thermogutta sp.
GCACGGAGGGCGTCCCTCCAGCGCCGATGCAAGGAAACGCGCCCCGCCGGGTGATTGGTTCCCGATACCGGGCTCCACGCGGGACGGCCGGTCTAGACCGCGCCGCGGCAGGCTCCCTATTGGGCGGCGTCCGACAGTTCCTTGATCTTGATGTTGCGGAAAAAGATCGGGGCGTTGGCGTGCTTGCCCTGCAAACCGATGAGGCCCTTTTGCGGCAGCTCCGCCTTGGGGCGGTTCAACCAGGGGGGAATGTCCGAGCCGTCCGGATTGGTCTTGGCCGAGGTCCATTTCCGCATGTCCATCTCGGTGACCAATTCGCCGTTCAGCACGACCGTGATGATCGGGCCGCGGCAGGTGACGGTCATGCGATTCCATTCGCCGGGCTTTTTGACGGCCGACTTCTTCGGCCCCAGGTGCCCGAAAATCGCCCCGCAATGCCAGGTCGCAGGGGCGTTCGCCCACTTCTCCGCGTAATCGTCGGCGATTTGAATCTCCACCGAGTTGGGAATCCAATTGTTGGGATCGCTGCAATACACGATGACGCCGCTGTTGGTCTCGTGCTCCGTCTTGAACTCCAAATCGAGCACGAAATCGGCGCACTCTTTCTTGGTCCAAATGCACTGGTCTTCGGAGGCGGTGAGAACGCCGTCTTGAAACGTCCAGACGCCCTTGGGAAACGTGGCGTTGGAGAGATCGGGGGCAAAGAGGTCCTCCCAAGACGAGGAGTCCGGATGACCGGCCGCTTTCGCATCTTCCCCCAACGCCCACGACGGCAGGACCAACAGGCCCAACAACGCACAACCCCACCAAACCTGCTTCATGGCAAAACCCTTTCCCAGGCAACGTCCCTTCAACGCCGCGATCTCCGCTCTCGAGGGCGGAACCTCCGCCGGACCAGGCGGTCCCGGCCTTCCCGTGGGAAAAGTCCGGAGGCGCCCTTCGCCGCAAGATCGCCCACAATTCTCATCTTAAGACGCAACTTTTCCCGTCACAAGGCGGCGGTGAGAGGCCGCGGTTGACTCGAGCGGGCGGGGTTTCTCGCCAACCGGGCAGGCGGGCCGGTGGGACAGGCGTCACAAAAAGGTTTGACGCACGCCCTCGCGCCGGGAATAATTCGGAGCGTCCGTTCAACCGACGCTTCCTTGCCGAGTTTTGTCAACATTCGGCTTGCGCCGGCTCGCCTCGGTACCATCTCCCCGGGGAGACGCGCCAGGCGGTCCGGCGTGCAACAGGGGATGCGTGCGACGGTCGTTGGGGTTTCCCTTTGACGGCAGGTTGTCATCTTTCACACAGGAGAGGCGTCATGGGTAAAACGACGCGACGTGGCTTTTTGGGGACGGCCGCCGCAGGCACCGCCGCGGCATGGTTCGGTCCGCGGGCGATCATCCCGGCGGAAGCGCCGGCGGCGGGCGCCAACGAGACCGTCAACGTGGGCCTGATCGGTTGCGGCGGCGAAGGGCGAGCCGTCGCCTCCGCCCACAAACGCCTGCCCGACGCCCGCGTCGTGGCCGTCTGCGACGTCCATGCGGGTCGCCTGGCCGAGGCCCGAAAGCAGTTCGGCGGCGACTCGATCCCGGCCTATTCCGATTACCGCAAGATGTTGGACAACAAGGACATCGACGCCGTGATCGTGGCCGCCAACGATCACTGGCACGTGCTTCCCACCATCCACGCCTGCCAGGCGGGCAAGGACGTTTTCGTGGAGAAGCCGCTGGGGACGTCCATCGGAGAAGGCCGGGCGGCCGTCCGCGCCGCGGAGAAGTACAACCGCGTGGTGCAGATCGGGACCCAGCAGCGTAGCTGGCCGCATTATCAGGAGGCCGCCGAGGTCATTCAGTCCGGCCGATTGGGCGAAATCAGCGAGGTCCGGGTCTGGGACTTCGACTGCCTGTATCCCGGCTTCGGCACGCCGCCCGACTCCGATCCGCCCCCCGAACTGGACTGGGATTTCTGGCTCGGTCCCTCTCCCAAGGTCCCCTACAACGTCAACCGTTTCGCGTACTTCTATTGGTTTTTCGACTACGGCGGCGGCTGGCAGGTGGATTGGGCCGTGCATCATTATCAGATCGTGCATTGGTTCTTGCAGGCGGAGGCCCCGCTGAGCGCCGCGGCGATGGGCGGTTTTTACGCCTTCGAAAAGACCAACACCGAGTGGCCCGACTCGTTCGTGGGGGTCTGCGAATACCCCCCCACCCCCGTGGCCAAGAAGGGTTTCCTGCTGCAATACACGTTCAGCGGGACGGCGCGGCGGCAGCAGCGGTCGCATGCCAAGTGCTTTTACGGCACCCAAGGCACGCTGACCATCGATCGCAGCGGCTACACGATCTCTTGGGAACCGGAAAAAGGCAAGCAAGAGGCTGCCCCCGACGTGACCGTGCCGAACGCCTTCAAGCAGGACGTCCACGTCACCAGCCTGCAGGCCCATGCCCGCGTCTTCCTCGACTGCATCAAGAGCCGCAAGACGCCGCCGGCCGACGTGCGGGCGGGACACCTGGCGACGAATCCCGGCCACCTCATGAACATCGCGTGGCGGGTGGGCCGGCAGATCCGCTGGGACGCCAAAAACGAGCGGGTCCTCGATGACCCCGAGGCCGACGCCCTGGTCACCAAGCAGTACCGCCCCCCGTGGACGTTGGAGGTTTGAGTGCCTCATCGGGCGTTGTGAGATTCCACGCCGACCGTTAGAGCCTGTCTTCAAATTAGATTGGGTGCCACCTTGCGGCTGGCAAGACGTAATTTTACAGCGCAGGATAAGAAGCTGGGCAAACTGGGGTGCGCAGCTTTGTGAGTCTGAGTAAGATCGTTAACCCGCTTTCGGCGACTCTGCGCAGTGAAACTAATTTGAAGACATGCTCTTAGCGGAAACCCGCGTCGCACAATCGGCGGGTAAATCGGAAGCGGTTCGTAATCACCCGCGACTTTCACCGGATGTGGGCCTTGCGCCCAGTTGTTTTTTGCCGAACTGTCTCGGCCGGCGGCGAGGATCGCGCCCTGTTCAGCGAGGGATTTTACCGTGGCTGCGGAAGGCGGGGACGCCGAAGCCCCCGGCCGGGCATGCCGATGGCTGGCGGAATGTTCCGCCCGTTTCCCATTCCCTTCCAGCCGCCCGCGCTGGATGATACCGTTGTCGGTCGGGAATTGTGCGAAGATACCATCCAAAATAGGGAGTCTTCGGCAAGGGGATAGAGTACCGGTGGTGCGCGGGCCTGGGGGCGATGCGCCCGAACCCTCCACGATGGAGGAGATATGGGTGAGAGCGCAAACTCGACCTCACTCATCCGCCGATCATTACCAGATTCAGCTTCCCGATGTTATGGCACCGTGTTATGGCACCGTCTTGCACTGCGTTGTTCAGAGGTTCCGATTCCGAGGCTCGCCAAAATGACGCCGGAAAGGTTGAGGGAACTCGTTTCTGCGGGTGAATCGCTTGACGTCGAATTCAAGGGCGAACAAAGAGCGCCCCTCTCCGATCACGATTTAGTAGAAGCGGTCGTTTGTCTCGCCAATCGCCCGGCGGATAGGCCGGGGTGGCTCCTAATCGGCGTCGAGGACGACGGCCGAATCACCGGGGCGCGATCCCATCATCCATGCGGGCAAACCGAACTTCTTCGCTTGGTGGCCCTGATTGCGAACCGTACACGGCCCTCGGTGACCGTGCGCATTTCGGTCGTTGAGTTGGAAGGCAAGGAGATTATCGCTATCGAAGTGCCGCCGGTTCGCACTCCCGTAGCTACTTCGGCCGGACGCTACCTGCGGCGTGCCGTGGGCGGAGACGGGAAGCCCTGCTGTTTGCCGATGTTCTTCCACGAGATGCACTCTCGGCAGGCAGACCGCGGCGCCGAAGATTACTCGTCGCTGGCTGTGCCCGACGCGGTTTGGGAGGACCTTGATCCCCTGGAGTTCGAGCGATTCCGGCGGAGCATTCGGGAACACCGCGGAGGGGACCAGCCGCTTTTGGAACTGAGCGACCTGGAGCTTGCAAAAGCCATAGGGGCGGTGGAAGAAAATGGAGCCGTCCCACACGTACGTGTGCTGGGGCTGCTGCTGTTCGGTAAAGAGAACGCGTTCCGCCGTCTCATGCCCACGCACGAAGTGGCATTTCAGGTGCTGCGGGGGCATCAGGTAGAAGTCAACGAATTTTTTCGCCAGCCCATCCTGCGAGTGATGGAAGAGTGTTTGCAGCGATTTCGCGCGCGCAACCGTGAGCAAGAGATATTGGTCGGTATAATGCGGGTGGCGATTCCAGATTATTCGCCGTCCGCCTTCCGTGAGGCTCTGGCCAACGCTTTGATTCATCGAGATTATACCCGCCTGGGAGCCGTCCACTTGCAGTGGTACGAAGATCGTTTGGAAATCTCCAATCCCGGTGGTTTTCCGGAAGGCGTTCGCCTCGACAATCTTCTGGTTACGGCTCCACGACCGCGCAATCCCTTGCTGGCCGATGCGTTCAAGCGGGCCGGGATCGTCGAACGAACGGCACGCGGAATCGACACGATTTTCTTCGAGCAGTTGCGGAACGGGCGGCCGGCTCCCTCTTATGAACGCAGCAATGAGTCCGGAGTGGTCGTGGTACTTCCGGGCGGAGAGGCGAATCTGGAATTCGTGCGGGTGTCGGTCGAGGAAGGGCAGGCCGGTCGCAACTTTCGACTCGACGATCTCATCATCCTCAACGCACTCTGGCAGGACCGCCGGCTTACCACGGAAGAAGCGGCACGGCTTACGCAAAAGTCGGAAGCGGAGGCCCGAACCGTGCTCAACCGTTTGCTGGAAATCGGGTTGGTCGAATCGCGGGGAGAACGCAAGGGCCGCACTTGGCACCTCTCCGCGGCCACGTATCGCCGCCTGGGAAAACCGGCTGCGTATATTCGCCAGCGCGGATTCGAGCCTCTCCAACAAGAGCAAATGATCCTGCAATGGGTTAGCAAACATGGCAGGATTACCCGGAAGGAAGCGACAGAGCTGTGCCAGGTTAATCCCTACCAGGCCTCGCGGCTACTTAAGCGGTTAGCCAAAGACAAACATTTGATTCGCAGAGGCGTGGGAAAGGGCAGCTATTATGTGCAGGGGCCATAAATTATGCGCGCGCACGGAAATTTTACGTGCGCGCACGTAAATGCGAGCGCTTTCGCGTAACCCTGCTGCGTAATTCCACACCTACAGGCCCCCAAAAGTACCGCCCCCCGTGGACGTTGGAGGTTTGAGACGCTGACCGCCGGCCGCCGAACCGGACGCGAACCGAAATCACGGCCGAACCGGACGCGAACCGACCGGTCATGCCGGGCAAACGGGCACCAAACAAACGGGCACCAAACAATAAGAGCGAGGGGCCGAACGCCTCTCGCTCTCTTCGACTTTTCGAGTTTAAGCACGCAAGACGCAAAGGACCGGGCCATGCCACATGCGGGCGGCACGTTCTTCCGGTACACAGCGCGGCGACGCGTTCCTATCGGCTTCGCACGCCATTGTACCCGTCATCTCAACCCCACCCGGGGCAGCGCCCCGTAAGATGAAGCAGGACGCCGGGTCACAATCCGCGTTGACCAGTACCGGCGTTATTCGCAGGCCCTATCTCGGTCGCGTCGCGTCTTGCCAAAGGCAGCACACTGACAAGACTTTTCGATAGGCCCTCCTGTCGTTCGACCATGAGCAAATCACGGAAAACCGACCGCCTCAACACGGGCGCCCGACACCGCCGTCGGACGCCCCTCAGCCAGGATTGGACCGCATACCCTTTCGTAACATGCTTCCGTCTCCTGTTTCGGCTGGAGGTTGGCGGCGAGGTCCCCATCACTCTCGCCACTTCTATAAATACACGCCTCATAAAGAAAGTCAAGGGCAAAACATTTCGGGTTCGCGCCGAATGGCTGAAAAATCGCAAATCCCAATTACAAAGCGAGTTATGAATCGAAAGGACCCGCGCTTCGTCCGCCCGAAGGCCGCCCGCCGCCGGGACTTCCGCGGATCGACGGCCGGCCGTCTTTTCGCAGCCCTACCGCCTTGCCAGGTCGGACAAGCGGGCATTTCCGGCTCGACCGCAAAAGGGCGAATACCTTCGCTGTCTTGAACATCGCGGGCGAACAAGGCGGCAATCTTTGCGCAGTCGGCCCCGGAGACCCTGCCGAGCATGCGGTTTGTCGGGGCGAAGGGCGGCGAAAACCTTGGGCGGCCGCTACTTTTCCGTCTCCGGCATGATCGCCTTGAGCACCGGTTCGACCCATTTCCTCTCGCCGATGTTGAAGAGGATGAAATCGCCGTCGAATTGCCAATAACCCCAGCTCCAACCTCGCCGTTCGGCCTCCCGCGTGACGAAGCTCAGCCAGCGGACGCGATCCTCTTGCGGGGCGCGGTCATACACGCCGAACTCGCCCAGATACATGGGCCGGCCGTTCGCCTCGGCCCAGGCCTGCGCGCGATCGAAATCCGCCCGAATCGCCTGCCGATCGGCCTCCGTGCCCCAAGGAATCCCCACCTTGTCGGCCTTCCCCGCGAAGGCCGCCCCTTGGTGCGTGAAATCGAAGGGGCTGTAGTAATGAATCGTCACCAGGATGCAGCGGTCATCCTCCGGCAGCGCCAGCCGATCGAGGTGCGAGATGTTGTTCCACTGGACCGGCCCGATCACCACCGTGCGGCGGGGATTCGTCTTCCGCACAATCGCCAGGGCCTCGGCCGCGAAGGCGTTCCACATCTCGGCCGTCACCTTGGTGTTAGGCTCGTTGAGCAACTCGAACAAGAGTTGCGGGGGGCGATCTTGGTATCGCTGCGCGACCGTCTCCCAAAAGGCCAGAAAGGCCGGCTTCAGCGACTCCGGTTCCTTGGCCATGGCCTGGAATTCGTGGAAGTCCAGGATCACGGCGAGGTCCGCCCGCAAGGCATGATCGACGGCCCAATCCATGGTCTCGAGATACTCCGGCCGCAGGACGAGCTTCCCCGGCTCCCGGCCGGGATTGTCGCGGAAGGGGTGCAGGTTGATGCGGACGTGCGTGAAGCCCGCCTCGCGGATCATGCGGAAAAAGTCGGCCTCGAACCTCGCCCGAGAACGGTCCCGCCAGAGCGGATCGTAACCGAGCACATTGACTCCGCGCCCCAAACGGCGATTGACTTGGGCGGCGTCGGGAAAATCGGCTTGCGCGGGGACAGCGGCCTCCGCGGCCGCGACCTTTCCCGACTTCCCCGGGCCGGGCATACCGGCTGCAAGCAGCGGCAAGATCGCCGCCGCCAAGGCGAGCGTCCAGCCCCTCGCCCGACGAAAACGGCCATCCCATTCGACTGCGATCGTACGCATGGCAGACACCTCCCAAAAGTGGAAAGACACGATCGACGCGGCGATCTACGAGGGCGAAACAACGCGGAAGACTCATCTCCCACCGGCGAGGCAGGCCGAGTTTGCCGGCAATTTTACCGCGGCGGCGGACGGCTTTCCAGCCCGCGGTCTCGCCGGCGACCCGGCGGAATCGCTACTGGTTGCCTCCGTCGGGCCGGGGTTACAATAGGCGAAAGGCGACCGCCGATCCCGTGCCGATCGCTCGCCTTTTTGGTTCGAGAGGCGGCGCCGGGTCGCGCCGTCGCAGCGACGCGCGGCCCGCCCACGGCTTCGTCCCGCTCGATCCCGAGACGACTCCCAGACAAGGTGGATGCAATGCCCGTGCAAATGGAACTGGCGCGGCTGATCCTCAGCGAAACCAGCGACGAACAGTACATCATCTTGAAAGAGAAGGACGGCACGCGGGCCTTTCCGATCGTGATCGGCAGCGTGGAGGCCTTCAGCATCCGTCGCAGTCTGGTGGGAGAAAGCACGCCGCGCCCCATGACCCACGATTTGGTCGTCAACATCCTTCAAGAATTGCGGGTGGAGCCGGTGGACGTCGTCATCACGGAGCTGCGGGAGCACACGTACTTTGCGCAATTGCGGGTACGGCAGAACGGGGAATTGGTGGCGATCGACGCCCGGCCGTCGGACGCCATCGCGGTCGCCGTGCGTTGCAATCCGCCCTTGCCGATCTTCGTCGACGAGGGCGTGCTGGAGCAGGCCATCGGCGGCTGAAACCGCCCGCCGACGCCGGCGGCTTAAGTTTGCGCAGGGACGACGCGCGAGCGCGAGCCGCCGGCGTGAGCCGGCGGTGGAACGCTACCCAAGATTCAAGTTTTCCCATAGCGCCGCCACCACCAGCTTACGCTGGTGGCTCCCATTGCGCTACGAAACCGTGAAAACACACCCACCAGCTTAGGCTGGTGGCTCGTGTCAATAGCGCGGCCGGGTGGCTGGGGAAAAAGCCGGGGGGCCGGCGAGCAGGCCGGGTGGCTGGGGTCGTAGCGAAGCGAAGCCCCCAGACGCCCCGTGGGTATGCGCCGTTCCGCCCGCCGGCGTGAGCCGGCGGTGGAGCGGCCGGGCATCCGGCCGCGGCACTAGCCCCACAGTCTTCCGCGGCGTACCATGTAAGGTTCCTTCATGCGTGGCGCATCCGTCTTGGTCCGCGACCGGGAGCGATCCGGGGCGGTCCGAGGACCCCCATCCAAGAAACCGTTCCTTCCCCCAGGGAGAAGAGTCGATCATGGCGAATTTGGACGAAATGTACGATGCGGCAATCGCGCTCCAACAACAGGGAGATTTGGATGGGGCGATCGCCAAGCTCCACGAGCTTCTGGAGCAGGACGGGAATTGGCCGCTGGCGCATGCCGCCTTGAGCGTCTTCTACGGCAAGCTGGGCGAGCACGAAAAGGCGGTTGCCCACGCCCACAAGGTCTGCGAGCTGGAGCCGGAGGACCCTTTCAGCTTCATCTCCCTCAGCCTGGTCTGCCAAAAGGCGGGAATGATTCCCGAGGCCGAGCAGGCCATGTGGCAGGCCCGCCAGGCCCAGGTGGCCGCCCTGCAAAAGCGGACGCAGGGCTGACCGGGGCGGAATCTCGCTTGCGCGTTGTGTATTAGGTTTTCGCTCCGCATCAGTTCCATGAGCGGCCGGCGTAAGCCGGCGGTGATAGCAGCGCGAAGCAGACCCTCCGGGGGCTGCGCTACGCTACGACCCCGGCCACCCGGCCGGCGGTTTCCCCCGCGATGCTTCGTGAGCCGCCGGCGTAACCCCAATACCGTTTAAGTAATCATAACTACTGATTCGCCAAAGGTTTTCGTCAGGGGTGCTGGATGGCGGTGCTGGGGACGCTTCTTCAGCCATTTGGACATCTTGCGTTTGATCACGCGGGGGTTGATGCGGTTGCGACGCGGCTCAGTCCGTTCTTGGCCGAGTTCCCAAAGAAGCGAGTCGCACCATTGTTGGAAGGATCCAGGC
>JAAZNR010000402.1 GCA_012798155.1 Thermogutta sp.
CGCCAAACACCTCCTGAAGCAGGTCGAGCGACCCGCTCCGCCCACCCCCGGCCAGGTGCTCCGCGCCGCCTCCCGGCATTTCCGGGTTCCCGTGGCGGAGTTGAAAGGCCCCGCCAGGTCGCGGACCGTGGTTCGCGCCAGGGAGATCGCCGTGTACCTGATCGCCACGCTCTCCGGCAAGAGCCTGCGGCAAATCGGGAAGATCTTGGGCGGCCGCGACCACACCACCATCTCCTACGCCTTCCATAAAGCTCAAAGTGCGTTGAGGGACGACCCCTGCCTGCGCCTTGCAGTGAACGAAATCGCCGAGAAATCCCTGCTCCAGCATCAAAAGCGGCATGATAAGGTCAATAATTAGTTTAGATGGGACTGGGTAGGATTCGCGGTTTATATAATCGGAATAGGCCCGGAATAGAACATCCGGATTGTCGATGCCTGTCAATAACCGCGCGGTTACTGACATAGCCCTTGTGGAAGGGCCGAATCATCGACAATCATTGACGGCGACTGACCGGTAATCGACACGAATGCGACGGCCCCATCCACCGCCGGAGCGAAATCGCAAAGCCTGTTGCGGCGAAGATTTGCGTGCAGAAGAGGCCCGGTTTTCGACGGCGAGCCGCGCCGCACTATAACCGTAGTGAGAAAGAGATGACTATTACGCATAAGAGCGCCCGGCCCGGCGTCACTTCCCCAGCACGTAAGATTGGGGAAGAACATCAGGCTCGGCTATCTAGACAAGGGTGAGAAAAGAGGCGGTGGAAGTCAGCCTCTAGGAATAGGTTATCGGCATCGCCTTGGAGGAGTTGTAGCCTGCCGCAAGTCTTTCGGGATGGATCGATGGCAGCGATCATGAAGGCGGCGGTGAAAGAAGCTGGATAGTGAAAAAAGGCTGGATGGTGATTTGAGAAGGACGGGATCGAGCATCGGTTGATATGGGTAAAGATACTTGAAGGCGCTCTTTCGGAGAATATAGGAACGCCTAGGCGAGTTTGGACGAAGGGTTGGAAGCATGAAGATCACGTTCGAGCGGGAGAAGCTGTTACAGGCATTGCAGACGGCCGCCGCGGTGGTGCCGACCCGCACTCCCAAGCCCGTGTTGGAAAACGCGCGACTGGATTGCAAGGACGGTGAATGCGTGCTCCAGGCGACCGATTTGGAGGTGGGCCTGCGGTGCGAGTTGGAGGGCGTGGAGACGGAGGTCCCCGGCGAGGCCCTGCTGCCCGTCCGATTGGTGATGCAGACCCTGCGGGAATCGCGGGAGGAGAAGCTGCACCTGGAGTCGACGGGCACGACGGTTTTGCTGCTGGGCAGCCGCAGCGAGTTTCAGTTTCCCACGCCCGATCCCCTCGAATATCCCGAGGTGCCCCGCTTCTCGGCGGAGACCTACCATCAAATCGCTTCGCGTCTGCTCCGGCAAATGATCGTGCGGACGGCCTTCGCCGCGGATCCGCAGAGCACGCGTTACGCCCTGGGCGGCGTGTACTTCGAGCTGGGGGAAAAGACGGGCCACGCGGTGGCCACCGACGGCCGACGCATGGCCATTCAAGAGGGACCCGTGGAGCGCATGGGGGAGCATCAGCCGGGCGAGGGCGTGGTCCTCCCCCTCCGCGGCGTGCAACTCTTGGAACGCGTGCTGGGAGACGGCGAGGACCCCGTCAAGCTGGCCGTCCAAGACGGATCGGCTCAGCTCCAGATCGGTTCCACGACGGTCACCCTGCGGCTCCTGGAAGGACGCTTTCCCAACTGGCGGAACGTCTTTCCCAAACGCGAAAACCCCGTGGTCCTGCAATTGAATGTGGGCGAGTTCCTCTCCGTCACCCGCCAGGCCGCGATCATGACGGACGAGAACCACCGCTCGGTGGTCTATACGTTGACCTCGGGGAACATGGTCCTGTCATCGCGGGGCTCGCGGTTCGGGGAGTCGCGGGTCGAGCTGCCCATCCCCTACGAGGGCGAGGAACTGTCGGTGCGTTTGGATCCGCGATTCATGATCGATTTTCTGCGGGTCCTGGACGACGAGGGGACCGTGACGTGGAAGGTCTGGGGACCGAATACGGCCGTGCTGGCCGTGACCGACGACGGCTACAACCACCTGGTGATGCCGCTGGACCCGGCGTCCGCCGCGTGATTTTTCCGGGCTGAGACGATAGACGAACGATAGCCGGGAGCGAGCGGGGCCGGACCGGGCCGGTCGCCCTCACCGCGCAGGCGCGGGTCGAACCAAACAAGCAAGCAAACAGACAAACCGCGGGGAGCGAAGAGGGGCGGACGAGGATGGAAAGGAGCGTGGAGGATGGCGGGTCGCGGAGGTCGGCAGGGGCGCGAGGGGCCGCAGTGGCTGGGCCGCGTGGTGAGTGAGGTCTTGGCCCGATCAGGCGCCGCCCGCTTCGACGAGCACCGCCGCTTGACGGCCGCCTGGCGCGAGGCGGCCGGGGATTGGGCCGCCCATTCCGCGGCCGTCAAGGGCACGCGGGGTTACATCGAGGTCCGGGTGCGGACCTCCGCGCTCCTGCAAGAGATGATGTTCCGCCGAGACGAATTGTTGCAAGGCCTGCGGACGCGCCTGCCGGATTGGAAAATCCGCGGCCTCCGCTTTCGGCTCGGCAGCAAGGCCGACTTCGAGGGGCTTTCCTGATGCTGAACGGCGGCGCCCCTGCGCCCGGCGCGGGCGGCGCCTTTTTCCACGCGGATGCGAGATTCCGCCGAAACGAGTTGCGAATGAACATGGATATGGATAGGGACGACCTCACGCCGGTGGATGCAGTGTTGCACGACGGAAACGGTGAACCCCACGCGGAGAGTCCTACGCCGCAAAGTCCTACGCCGCAAAGTGCTACGCCGCAGAGTGCTACGCCGCAGGCTCCGCCGTCCCAGGGCGAAGCGATCGCGCGGGCGGGGGACGACGGCGCGGATGCCGAGCGGATCAATCTCCGCGCGGTGGAAGGCCAAAGCGAATACTCCGCCGACAAGCTGGAGCACCTCAGCGACCGCGATCACGTCCGCCAACGCCCCAGCATGTACATCGGCGATACCGGCACGCGGGGCCTCCACCACCTGGTCTTCGAGGTCGTGGACAACTCCGTGGACGAGGCCATGGCGGGCTATGCCTCGCACATCTGGGTCACCATCAACGCCGACGGCTCGGTGACGGTGGAGGACAACGGCCGCGGCATCCCCGTGGAAACGCACCCCGCCCTGGGCATTTCCACGCTGGAAGGCGTCATGACCGTGCTCAAGTTCGGCGGCAAGTTCAGCAAGGGCGCCTACTACACCTCCGGCGGTCTGCACGGGGTGGGCGTGACCGTGGTGAACTTCCTCTCCGAATGGTGCGTGGTGGAGGTCCATCGCGGGGGAAACGTCTATCAGCAGGAGTACGAGCGGGGGATTCCCACCGGTCCCGTCCGCCGCATCGGCAGCACCCAGCGGACCGGCACCAAGACCACCTTCAAGCCCGACCACGAGATCTTTCCCGTCACCGACTTCAATTACAACATCCTCTGGCGGCGGCTCCAGGAGCTGGCCTTCCTCAACGCCGGCCTGGCCATTCATTTCCGCGACGAGCGGAGCGATCAAGGCGAGGTCTTCCGCTTCGAGCGGGGCATCGTGGAGTTCGTGGAGTATCTCAACCGGGCCAGCGGGGCCTTGCACAACGACGTCCTCTACATGCGCACCGAAGCGGAGGGCGTGACCGTGGAATTGGCCCTCCAATACTGCGCGGATTACACCGAGAACTTCCACTCCTACGTCAACAACATCTGCACCACGGAGGGCGGCACGCACGTCTCCGGCTTTCGCGCCGCCTTGACGCGGAGCCTCAACCAGTACGGCCGCGAGAGCGGCGTGTTCAAGGACCTGGTGCCCACCGGCGACGATTTCCGCGAGGGCATGACCGGCGTGCTGGCCGTCCGTGTGCCGCACCCGCAGTTCGAGGGCCAGACCAAGACCAAGCTGGGCAACGGCGAAGTCGAAGGCATCGTGAACTCGGCGGTGGGGGAGTTCTTGGCGAAGTACTTGGAGGAGAACCCGAAGACGGCGCGGGCGATCCTGCAAAAGGCCCTTTTGGCGGCGGAGGCCCGCGAAAGCGCCCGCAAGGCCCGCATGTTGGTCCGCGAACGCAAGGGCGCCCTCAGCGGGGGCGGCCTCCCCGGCAAGCTCCGCGACTGCACCAGCCGCGAGGTCGATCGCTGCGAGCTGTACCTGGTGGAGGGCGACTCCGCCGGGGGCAGCGCCGAGGGCGGCCGCATCCGCGAGTTCCAGGCCATC
>JAAZNR010000403.1 GCA_012798155.1 Thermogutta sp.
CGTGCCGCCCTCCACGGGGACCTCGATCTTGACGACGCCTTCCCGGGCCTGGATCAGCGTCTTGGCGACGACCGGCTGGTGGGGCGACCAATGGAGCGGGGGCGGAGCCTGGGGATTGCCGCGCGGGGGCCCGGCCGGGGACGGGTCGGCAGCGCCCGCCGCGCCGCGGTTGACCCACCAATTCCACCCTACAAAAAGGGTCACAAGGGCCGCCGCCAGACCGCCGACGAAACCGCCGATCCATATTCCCGTCGCTCGCCTGCCGAAGCGATTTTCCGCCATCAGCCGCCCGCGACGGCGGTAGCGGCTCAACACGGGATCATCGCTCGCGCCGAGGGCCGGTACGGCGGCATCCGATCCCGCCGAAACGGATTCCGCGGCAACCGCATCCCGCGCCTCGCCGAGAGGGGCGCCATCCCGTGCGTTGCCGAGGGGGACGCCATCCCGTGCCTCCCCGAGAGGGGCGCCCGCGGCTTCGAGCGACTTTTCCCCGCTCCCGAGAGCATTTGCAGCGGCTTGCGGGGGATGAGCGGCCTTGGGGGGATTGCCGGCGGCCGTTGTGGGGCCGGCCTTGCGGGCCGTAAGCGTGAACGATCGCCCGCAGCGGGTGCAGCGGATCCGCGCTCCCGGGACCCGATCGCCCTCGGGAAGCGGTTCCCCGCAATGACTGCACCGCCAGGCCTCGACCATCTCGCCGTACCATCCTCCGCGGACCCAACTCTTAGCCTAACACGCGGGAGAAGGCGACGCGAGACTTCGGCGCGAATCGCCCTTGACGGGACTGGCCGAGGGGAGCGGCTGAGGATTCGCGGCGGGTTTAGTTTTACCGCGCATGGTCGCCGAAACCAGCTTACCGATCTTACGCAGATTCGCAAAGCCGCGTACCCCAGTTTACCCAGCTTCTTATCCTACGCAGTACCTGCCGGTAAAATTAGGCGGCCGGGCGAAGATAGGCATCCCACAGGGGGCGGAAATCGCCGTCGAAGCGGGCGGCGCAAAGTTTTTCCGGCACGGCGTTTACCGACGGCCGGGCGAACCGGATCGGACGCCGCAGAGCGGCGCGAAGGGGCCGTTACTCCGTTTCGTAGTGCTCCACCAACGGCCAGTATCTGGCGAAGTCGAAGTCCGGGCTGTTGTCCAGATCGTGGCAGTTGCGGCAGGAGTGGGCTTCCGAGGTCTCGGCCTCTTCCTTGGTGACGATCATGGCTTGCGCCGCCCGCTGCTGCCGGGCGACGTCGCTGCCCATTTCCGCGGCCAAGTGTTCCCCGCCCGGGCCGTGGCACGATTCGCAACCCACGTCGATCAGCTTGGGCGTCCGATCTTGCGACAGGAACCCCGATTCGTAGGGGAAATATCGCGTGGGATGCCAGCCGGTCACGTGGCAACTGATGCACTCGGGATCGTGGATGCGGGGGGGATCCAGCCGGACCAAGGTTTCCCATGCCTTCGCGTGGCCGGTTTTTCGCCAGATATCGTACGACTGTTCGTGGCAGTTGGCGCATTTCTCCGAACCCACGAAGTCGCCTTGCACGTCGCGGCGGGGATGCGGCACGGCGCGAATCTCCAGCCCGTCCAACCCCAAGGCCTCCAGTTGGCTCTGATAGTTGACCATCACTTGCTTCATCTCGGGCGAGTCGGGATAGCGCGAATCGAGGATGACCCGCTGGTAGGCGATGGGGTTTTGCGGATCGTTGAAAATCCCCAGCACGACCGCCGCCATCCCCTTTTCTCCCACGTGGACCAGCATCGTCCGGGTGCCGGGCACGAACTGCGGCGATCCCGGCGGTTCGGCCGGGCCGTCCGCGCTGACCACAACCTGAAACTGCGGGAAACGGCGGGCGAGATTCAGTACCTCTTCCTCTTTCGCGTATGCCAAAAGGACTCGGAGGTCCGCCTGCTGCTCCAGTTCCGGTACGATCTCGGCGAGGGCCTCTTCGGGATCCCTGAAGGCGATATCGTTGTTGTGGATTTCTTCGTAGTAGTCCTTGCCCAGGACGGAGGTGATGCCCACCCGAATGCCGCCGCGCTCCAGGATGATGCGCCGGGCGGTCCACTGATCGGTGTCGAAGGCGAAGAGGGCGGTATTGGCCGACACGAACCGGCTCGCCTCGTTGTCGCCTGTCGCAATCAGCGACAACAGCAGCGTGGCGGGAAGCCGCAGATCGTTCTTCCCCAAGTTGACGGCGTCGTAACCCATCTGTTTCAGGGCATCCAGGACCATCTGGAACTTGATCTCCGTCTGCTTGCCGAAGCCCTTGATGAAACCGCCGACATCCACGGCGACGACGGGCCAGCCCTGCTCGCGAAGCTGCCGGATCATGGTGTGGCGGCGGCTCATCCCGCCTTTCATCCGCTCCTTGCCGGCACAGCCGCAAGGCTCGAAATAGCCGTCTTGCCGACCCGTGATGACCAAGGCCAGCTCGGGTTTGGTCCACCCCACGAAGAATCGGCCGTTCTCGGCGATCGGGTCGAAGGGCGGCCGTTCCACACGACGTTCGTCCTTTTCGCCGATAGTCGGCGTGTTGCCGGAATTCGCCGCGGCCGACGGGGCCATGGGCGGGGCGGGCGGGGACCCCGGCTCCGCGGCGGCCGGCGGCGGAGGAGCCGCTTCCACGGCGGCCTCCCCGGAACGAGACGTCGCAGGGGGAACCGGCGCGGCAGGAACCATCGCAGGGGGAACCGGTACAGGCGGAGCCGGCAGAGCGGGAACCGGCGAAGGGGGGCCTGGGACAGGGGAAGCCGCCTGAGGGGGAACCTGTACAGGGGGAGACGGCACGGGGGGAACGGACTGAGGGGGACCCTGCCGCGATACCACCGGCGGCGCCCCTTGCCGCAACGGGTTGGGCAGCCCCTCCGTCCGCGTCCCCGTTCCCGACGACGGCGGGAGAAGCGGGGGATTCGCGGGCAAAGCATCGTTCGAGGGCATGGCGTCGCTTGCGGTTGCGGGTGCTTCTGCCGGCACTCCAGCGACGGGATTCCCTGCGGCATCCGGCTCGGCGAACGGGGCGGGCATGGGCGGAATGGTCGCTGCCTCGGGCGACGAAGACGGTGCCGCGACCGAGGCGTCCGGCATGACCCAAGGCGTTCCCGGTATCGCATTTCCCGACCCGCCGGGGGTCGGCTGGGGAGCGGCGACGCCCTCGCCTGAGAGGGGCGGATTGACCCAGGGCGAGGCCGGCTCCGCCGGCGCAGTAGGAGTCGGGACCGGGCCGGTCTCGGTCGCCGTTCGGGGCGGAGTCGGACTGTCCCGGCGTGCTTGCCCGTCGCTGGACGCGGCCCCGCCGTCGGCCGCCCCGTTCGGTTTGATGCAGCCCGCCGCACTCAGACTCAGGCTGAATATCACAAATGCCGCCGACAGCGCGCCGAACCGGTACCGAGACGTGTTCGCGATTCCCCGTCGGGGATTCCGCTCGGGGGCGGAGCGCTGGATCAGATTCCGTAATAGCATCTTGCAGAGACTCCGTTCCCGCGTCTCGCGCCGCTGGGGCTGAGGTCCGGCGAGCCGCCGCGTCCAAGGGGATCAATCGACCGCGAGGCGCAAGAGGATTTTGATCTCCGGTGCGGTGGGGTGATTGGTTTTCAGGATGATCTTTCCCAGCTCCTCCTCGGAATCGCCGAAATAATTGGCCGGTCCGGCCCCGGCCGGGATCGTGATCACGATCGGTATCAGCACCGAATCCGCCGCCTGGACCGTTTCCTCTTCGCGAACCTGAACCTGAACGAAGTCCGGGAGGGTACGCACCGGCTCGACTTCCAGCGTTTGTCCGGGGAGCGCCGGCAACCGCAGCATGATCCTGGCCTGGGAGCCGCTCTCCCGCTGGATGCGTCCCAGGTGCAAGATTCCCCGCTGGGCGTTCCACCCGCTGCCGATGATGCCGTACTCGCTTTCCACTCGACCGTGGACCGGCACTTCCAGGGGGGCGATGTCGCTCTGATCGGTGGTTATGCGGATTTTCTGCTGAAACGGCCCGACAGGCAAGCCCGGTTTTACCCGAACCATGATCCGATAGCCCCCCGTCGCTCCCGGTTCGCCGGCCAGTTCCGCCGCGGTGAGGGGCGCATGAGACAGTTCCAGGAATTGCAGCGTCTCGTTCCGCACTTCGTCGAATCGAATGTCCGTGATCGTCACCGGTTGCCGGCGGAAGATCACCACGCGGACCTCGCCCGTCGCCGCCTGGTTGCGGACGATGCGGCTGAAGACCAACTCCGCCGGGACGACGCGGATGGAACGCTCCACATTGGCTTTGATTCTCAGGATCACGCGCGGATTTCGCGGATCATTGGTCACCAAGGTGGCGTGCTGCGAGACCGGGCCGAAGTATTCGTGGGCGTCGAATTGGATCGGGATTTTGATCCCCTCTTGCGGCTGGAGGGTGGCCTGCGAAAAATCTAGGACCGTACAACGGCACGAGCTGTCGCCGACGCGGAGCGTCAGCGGTGCGTCGCCGACGTTTCGGACGAGGAACTCGTGACGGTACTTGCCCTCGGACTCGATGGGGCCGAAGTCGTGCTCGATCTCAGGGGTCTCGACCCGCGGGAAGGCCCCACTGGGCCGAGCGGCCGCCGCCCCTTGGGCATTGCCCCCGGACGGCACGGCGATCGGCTCGGAAGGGGTGATGCCGACCAGGGGGCGGCCCGACCAAGGCAGACGGTGGACTTGGTAATAGGCGACCGCCATGCCCGAGACCACGCCCAAAACCACGACAACCAGAGCGAAGACAACCGCGGAGTAACGCGACATGGACAGACACTCCCGACAAACTCGTTTCAGAATCGCATTCTATCCGCTAGGTGTACGTCGGATTTTCGGATTTGTTTGATGCCTTCCAGCCCGCAGGGATGCTCGTTCGAACGTCCGCCGCGCCGCCGATTTCCGATTGATGGGGGGGTTCTCGTAGATGCGGGGTTATCATAGACCGTTCGGGGTATTTGCCGATTCGTCTTCGATATTCCCCGGGCGACAGTTTTGGTGAGAGTCCACCGCCTGCTGTACGGTGCTCAAGATTTGGTACATCGTCTCTAGGTCGTCAATCCGCTGGATGAGGCTGGTGACGGCACGGTAGAACTGGAGAAACATCCGTTCATCGACCGGCCGTTCGTGCTCCAGCCTTTCCTGGTGCCGCCCGGCCTGGTCGAACCAGACCAAGCCGGCGGGCAAGTCGATAAACGCAATGCCCTCGCGGCAAGCGATTTGCATATCAGGCGGGAGGCGATAGGCGATGGCCTCGGCCCAGGCCTCGGGGATGTATCGCCCGCAGCTTATCTGCGCGATCGGGCCTTTTCCCTTTTGATTGGGGGGACTGAAGTCCAAGCTCATCATCATGTAGTCGGCCCCCATGGCGTCATCACCCGTGACATGCATGACGCTGGTGACCGATGAGGGGGAGCCGCCCACCACGAAGCGGCACCAATCCACCAATTCCACCAGGTCAAATTTTACGATCGGTTGCGGGGGCGGGACGGGCGACCCGTTCCGTTTCAAAAACCGTGACAACCGCCGGTGGCAAAATATCAGTCGCGATTCTCCCAACTTGGTGGCCAGAAGCTCTTTGAGCCGCAGCGTCGCCGGGGCGTACCGGTGGGGCAATTCCGCCATGAAGGCCACCCCGGCCGCAGAGACCGCCTGCCGAACCTCTTCGAATTGGCTCAGGCTGAGGTGGACGCGACTGCCCAAATAGACCGCCTTGCCGTATTCGCAGGCCGCCAGGATAGGAATATGGCCCAGCCAAGAATTGGAGAGGATCAGCACGGCGTCGATGTCCGGGCGACGGCACATGGCGCGGAATCCCACGTGGGCCTCGGCGCCGATCTCCTCCGCCGACAACTTCGCCCGCTCCGCCACCGGTTCGTACATGGCTCGCACTTGAAACCGGTCCGCGAGTACCCGAAGCACCGGGAGGTAGCGGGATTCCCAGACGTCGCCTGCTCCGACAATCCCCAGACGCAGCTTCATGCTTCGTAAATCTCCTGTTCGGCCCCATTTCAGCCCTGGGCCGTATCGTCCATGGCCTCTCGC
>JAAZNR010000404.1 GCA_012798155.1 Thermogutta sp.
GCGCTGGATGCCCCCTGTCGTGGGCCGACCACTGCAACGCAAACGGCTCGGATCGAGGCCTTGGGCAAGGACGGCATCACCCTGCTCGCAAATCTGATCAGCGGACCAAAACGGGGCCGGTATTATGTCACTCTTTTTGCCAGCCGTAGCGTTCGGTTGTTGTCAAAGCTTCGTCTATAATCGTTTCGTTGGGGCGGGAAAATGTGGATAAACCTTGCTCTTGAAGTTACGTTCGCGCAACGCGCTAGACGGACCGATTTCAACCGGCTTTTTGGCCGGCAAAAACTCGGGACATGCCGAGCCATCCTTCTTCTATACCCGCTATATCAGCCTTCTATTTCTATATCCGGAAGCCGAGGGGCGGGTACCCCGCGCCCGCGCCGACGGCAACCGCCCGCGCGAAGAAGCGGCGGAATAGTCGCGGAGAATCCGACCGCCGTGGGGGCCTATTGCCGCGCCCTCTTGCTCACGGTCAGGCGGACCTCTTGCCCGGCCGGGATGCGGACGGCATAGCCGTCCCAGGCCTGCGACCCCGCCAAGATCGTGGCGCCGCCCGAACCGTCCCCAATCTCCACGCTCTCCGCCGGGCCGACGGTGAGCCATTCCGGAAATTGATTGATGCGGGGATAGTCCAGGGGGAGATGAAAGTACTCGCGGTGGCGAGGCCGATCGAAGATCAGCTTGCCCTGCCAATCCTCCTTGGCCCAGAGCGAGACGTAGTACGTTTCCCCCACCCGGACGGCGCCCAGGCAAAGATCGTCGCGCCACGGCGCGAGGCGGAGACCCTGCGTCTTCCAGAAGGCGTACATGACGGCGGTCCGGGCCACGTTGCCGTCGCCGTGCCAGCCCTCGACGATGCCGTCCGGCCCTTGTCCCCGCCACATGTCGCCGATTTCGCCGTCCATCCACTCGGCGGCCGCCGCGACGGGTTCCCGATTGTACAGGTTGAGCGCTCCCTCGATCGAATCGGCGTATTCGTCGGCCACGCCGCCCCAGTCATAGTCCTTCAATTCCGGCAGGCGGCTCAGCGCGAAGCGGACGGCCTCGCGATATTCCGCAACTTGGTCGATCAAATAGACCGCATAGATGCCGTTATAGTTGTATCCCCAAGTATCGCAGATGCCGGGGTCATGCTCGCCGGTCTTGGGCCGGATGCTGTTGTAGAGCATCCCCCGCTCATCGCGGCCCACGGCCAGGATGCGGTCGCACATCTCGCGGACGGGGGCCTGATATTGGGCCTTCTTGTCCGGCCGGGCGAAGGCCGTCGCGACGTACAATTCGCACAAACCCGAAACGATCTCGCAGCCGTGGTCGCGGAGCCGCAAGCGGTCGAAGTCCCGCGTGGGGTGGTGATCGCCCAGCAGATAATAGTCGCCCAAGCGAACCGCATAGTCCAGGTAGCGCTCGTCGCCGGTCATCCAGTAGATGCGGGAAAGGACCTGAAGCTGCTCGCCGTTGACCTCCACGTTATCGGAGGGGATCGGGCCGGCGGGCGCGGCGACCGAGGCCGCCCGCCAAACGCCGTCCTCCAGTTCCAGCAGCCGGTCGGCCCAGGGACTCGGTCCCAGATACTCGGTCAAGGGCAACAGGCCGTCCTTGGCGTATTCGGAGGCCCCGAAGATGATCCGCCCCGCGTCCGGCTCGGGTCGGAGGAAGGCCTGGCGCGAGAAGGACCAGGCGTCGGGCAGCCTCCCCAGCCGCGCCGTGAGGCGCGACTCGGTCTCCAGGATCGCCTTCATCCGCCCCGCGAAGAGGTCGGGATCGGTAAGGTAGGCGGTGAGAACCATGAACGGATAGTTGTCGGCCGCCGCGTCCTCCGCGTTCCAATAGTCGCGCGATTCCCGCAAATTCCGCGGAATCAGGCCCGTCGCCGGGTCCGCCTGCCCCAGCCACCCGTGCAGGTACCGCCGGCTGCGGAAGAACTGCTCGTTGGCGCGGAGGCCGTTCTTGCGAGCGCGACGAAAGGCCGCCTCTTGCGGGTCGGCCTCGTCGGGTTCAGGCAGCGGCGTGCCCCACAGGGCCTTCATCTCGGGAAAGGCGTCCGCCAGGCCGCCGGCGCCGCGGGTCGGCGACTCTCGGCGGGACAGCGTCACCTTGACTTGCGGCAGCTTGTCGTCGGGGATCGGCTCGTCGCCGGCCGCCAGAAGCTGGTAACCCGCGAAAAACGCCGCCGCCCTCTCTCTCGCCGGCTTGAGCCGGATGTCGTAGGCTTCCACGCCTTTCAGCAAACGAAAATCAAAATCCAGGTCAAAGAATCCCGCTGCGCCGGAGTAGGTGATGGCCATCGGCGGCTGACGGTTGATCTCCATCAGGGCCGTGCGTTGATCGTCCTTGCAGCCGGCCTTGAGCCGCAGGATCAGTCCCTCGGCGGGAACAGGCCGGATTTCCAGCCGAATTTCGTACCGTCCCAACCAGACGTAGGGCGTGCCTTGATAGACCTGCGACGGATCGGTCGGGTCGCGGAACTCGCCCTCGGCCAGTATTCGTTCGTCGCCCTCGGCCAGGACCCGATCTTCGCCCTCGGCGGCGGCGAGGCCCGGCACGGCCCAGGCCGCGCACAAGGCGGCGAGCAGCCTCAGGCCGAGGAGTCGCTGCCGGCGGCCCGCCCAAGACGGCGCCATGGCGGTCGCGTTCGGTGCCATGTGCGTGCCTCCCCTTTTTCAGCTCTTGTCCGGCGTCCAACCCGGCCGGCTGCTCGACGCGGTCCCGGCCGTGGGGCCGGCGTCCGCCAATGAGCATAGCAACTTGCGCGGGGCATGCAAGCGGCGGAAAGCCGGTGGTAAATCCTGGGTGGCGCCGAGACACCTCCAGCTTACGCTGGAGGCTCTAACAAATTCGCAATTGAATACGTACCCTGGAGCCGCCGGCGTAAGCCGGCGGTGGAAGCGGCGGAAAGACGGGCGTCTGGGGGCTGCGCTACGCTACGACCCCAGCCACCCGGCCGGCGGCGGAAGCCGGGGAGAGAAGGCAGCATCGACGCGGGCCGGCGGTTGCAATCGCCGGCGGGCCGACTACACTGGGCAGTCATCTCTGGAGATACGGCGGGCCCGGCACGCCTGACGGTCGCGGCGGTCGCCTGCCTGCCGGATGCAACCTAGTCGGCAAGGAGATCGCTCATGAGGTCGTTCCGATCGTTCGCCGCCGGGGGCCGGTCCGCCAAAGCGGGAGCCGTTTCGCCGCGTCCGCGCGGATGGCGCAAGGCGGGCGGGTCGCGCCGCCGCTCTCGAGGCGGCCGATTCCGCCCGGCCTGCGAGGCCCTGGAAGCCCGCTGCCTCTTGTCGGCCCAGGCTTGGCCGACGTTGCCGCTCGGGCCGGCGCCGGATGCCGGCACCTATTCCGGCCTGGCGGCCGCGACGGTTCTCACGGCCTCGGCGTCGTCGGGCGGAGAGTGCTCCGTAGGGCTGAGCCGAGTCTTGGGCGGCCCGGACTGGGATGAAATCACCGCCGCGACGCGCGACGCCCAGGGAAACATCATCGTTTGCGGCCACACCTGGTCGGCGGACTTCATCAGCGGCGGGTTCGATGCCTTCGTGGCCAAGCTGACCGCCTCGGGCGAGCTGCTTTGGGCGACGTACCTGGGCGGGGAGGATGATGGCGACGATGACGCCGCCATGGGCGTGGCCGTCGATGCCCAGGACAATATCATCGTGGCCGGCTACACGCGATCCTCGGGCTGGGTCTCCGGCGGATATGACACGTCCTACGGCGGCGCCGGCGATGGCTTCGTGGCCAAGATTTCCCCGCAAGGCGACCACCTGTGGTCCACCTATCTGGGCGGATCGGCCTACGACGGCGTCGAGGCCGTGGTCTGCGACGCCGACGGCAACATCTACACGGCGGGCACGACCGGCTCTTCCGGCTGGGGCCTCGGCGGTTTCGACCCCGGCTACAACGGCGGGACCTTCGACGGCTTTCTCGCCAAGCTCTCGCCCAACGGGGCGCGGTTATGGGCAAGCTTTGTGGGCGGCGACGCTTGGGACACCGCGTCGGACTTGGCCCTCACCCCGGACGGCGGCCTGGTGGTCGTCGGCAAGGCCTCCTCCTCCGACTGGATCGCCGGGGGTTCGCAGACCGCCTATCTCGGCGGGGGCTTCGACGCCTACGCCCTGAAGGCTACCGCCGACGGGCAGCGGTTGTGGTCCACCTACCTCGGCGGATCGGGCGAGGACGCGGCCGTCTCCGTCGCCGTCAACGCGGACGGCCGAATCATCATCGCCGGCGAAACCGCTTCCGCAGCCTGGCCGGCGGGCATCACCTCCGGCGCTTACGGCGGCGGCAAGGACGTCTTCCTTACCGCGCTCGCCGGCGACGGCGACTCCGTACTTTGGACCACGCTGCTGGGCGGGGCCGGGGACGAACAAAGCGGCCGGCTTTTCACCGACGCCTCGGGCGGGGGCTATCTGGCGGGAACCACCTCTTCGCCCGGCTGGTGCTCCGGCGGTCTGGACGACGTCTTGGACGGCACGGACGACGGCTTTCTCGTCCGCTTCGACCCCTCCGGCGCCACCGAATGGTCCACCTACCTGGGCGGCGGCGGCCTCGATTACGCCCGCGCGGCGGTCGACGGCGGCGACGGCTCCCTCCTCATCGTCGGCGGGACGGCCTCGCCGGACTGGCCGCTTCTCAACCCCGAAGAGGACCTCCAGGGCGAGCGGGACGGCTTCCTGCTGCGGCTGGACCTCCCCCGGCCGACATCGCTGGAAGACCTGGGAACGATCGACTTCCTGCTGGTGCCCGACCTGGCGATGGGGACCGCGGGCC
>JAAZNR010000405.1 GCA_012798155.1 Thermogutta sp.
GGTCGGCCCCACCGCGGACTCGAAGCCTGCCGGGGAGGCGGTTTCGGGGATGCTCAATCCGACGTAGCCGGCCCGCTGCATTCCCGCCGAAGCCCCTTTTTCCGCTTGAAATGCGACGGTCGGGGCGGCCGGGGCGACGGCCTGTCCGGATGGCGACCCGTTGAAAAACGCACCGGGTCCCGGTTTGACCTCCGGCAACCATTCGCGCCGCGGCACTTCCGTGCCGAGCGTTGACCGGGTCACCATCCCGGCCGCGGGATTCGAGCCGGCGGCGGAGGCCGGGACGCCCTCCCGGACCATGGGGTTGCGGATGACAAGGGGCGGCGGTGACCCAGCCGCATTGCCGCTGGAGGCTCCCAACGAGATTCGCGGGGGGGCCGCGCCGTTGGAGCCGGCGGCTCCGTCGGCCCAACCCCCGCCGGCTTCGTCGGCCCAACCCGCGGTCTCCGTCGGCGACGCCGGCGGCGGGGACGCCGCGGTCGGACTCGCGCCGAACCGATCGACCGGCGGCACGCTGATCACGGGACCGCGTCGTGGAGCGAGGGACGCCGAGCTGGTCGGCGGCACGATCAGCGGCAGCATCATGCTCTGGGACGCCGAGTCGGGATTGACGGCCGGAGCGGCGGCTGGAGCTTCATCGGCATTCGGTAACGGCACTGGCGGTTTGGGCGCGGGCATCGGCTCGGTGTGGAACGGCGTGGCCGGTCCCGGCGGTTCCGGAACTACGGCCGGCGGTTGCAGTGAGGCGGCCGGCGGTTCCGGGACTGCGGGCGACGGTGGCGGCGGTGCCGTTCCCCGGTCTTCGCCGCCGTTCGCAGGGGAATAACCCGGCAGGAGGGGCGACCGTTGCGGCGTCAAGGGTTCCAGCTTTTCGAGGGGAACCTTGGGTTTTGGGCTACCCTGCGGAGCCTGAACCTCTTCCGCCCCGATGGCCTGGGGAAAGTGGATATCCATCCGCGATTCGCCGGGCCAAGGACGCCAGCGGGTGGGATAATGCCCGTAGAAATCCACGTTGGCCTTGCAGGTGGTGCAGGCGTCCGGGGTTTGGTAGGCATAATACTGGGCCGCGGCGTTCGTCGCAGCCGCTGCGGCGAGCGCTAAAGCTGACAGCAACACGAGTCGTCGCGCGCGAGTCATGCCGAGATTTCTCCTCACACATCCGAGAGTCCGTTCCCGGTTGGGAAAGATTACGGAAACTTGGTATATTACGGAAACTTGGTATCCTTCACTCGTTGTCGTCGCGTAGAGGGCGCGGCAATCCGCGCACCGTGACTCCTAAACCGTCTTACTAACGCGTTCTCCGGCCGCCTCCAATCGTATCGCAGCCTTTTCGGCGGTAATCGCGAGCCTTTACCACGAGCCGGATTTCCGCACCGCGAGGCAATTCGTCTTGATATCCGTTGTCTCCTAGAACCCGCTGCGGTCTTGGTTATATCCGCGGCCCATGGTTTGCAAGCTGCGGACCGTCGAGGCCCCCAGGCCGGTGAAGCCGAACAGGCGTTCCACCGGGGCCACCATCTTGTCGATCCAGGCGTGCATGGCGATCATGTCGTCGTGGGCGATGAA
>JAAZNR010000042.1 GCA_012798155.1 Thermogutta sp.
GGGATTCACGCTCGCCGAACTGCTGGTGGCGATCACGATCATCGCCATCTTGGCCGGCCTAACCTGGGCCGGAGTGGCCCGGGCAAGAGAAAGCGCCCGCATCGCCAAGACCAAGTCCACCATCGCCAAGATCAACCAGGTTATCATGGAGCGGTACGACTCGTACCGGACGCGCCGCGTGCCGATCAATACGCGGGGCTTGCCTCCGCCCGTGGCCGCCGAGTTCCGCCTCTGGGCCATTCGCACCATCATGGCCTGGGAGATGCCGGATCGCCTGAGCGACGTGGCCCATCCGCCGAACGAGGGCGACCCCCTGACGTACACCATCACCGTCAACGGGCAGCCCGTCACCCGCGAGATTTATCGGACGCCGTTGGCGCGGGCATACTTCCGGCAGTTTCAGTTGCGAGGCCAGCCCTCGGGCGATCACTCGCCGGCCGAGATGTTGTACTTGGTGGTCACCTTGGGCACGCCCGGCTCGCGGGAGATGTTCGCCGATTCCGAAATCGGTGATACCGACGGCGACGGTTATCTGGAGTTCATCGACGGGTGGGACCGCCCGATCTATTTCATCCGTTGCGCCCCCGGGTTCACGGAATCGGACATCCAGTTGCACCCCCTCGCGCCGATCGAAGAGAAGAATCGGGACCATGATCCGTTCGATCCCATGCGGGTCGATCCGGGAGCTTGGCGATTGGTGCCGCTCATCTACTCGGCCGGTCCGGACGGCGTGTTCGGCTTGGATTTGCAGGGGAATCTCGGCTACTTCGTGAATTGGAAGCAGTGGTACACGTATCCCGTGGGCGCTCCGGTGGACGCCGCGCACGAGGAGTTCATGCGGCACGAAGACAACATCCACAACCACGCCGTGGAGTCGCTGGAATGAAGCATCTCGCGACACGAGCACGTCAGGCCCTTGGCGGCGGCGGCCTCCCGCCCCGCGGGGTGACGCTGGTGGAGCTTTTGGTGGTCATTACCATCATGCTGATCCTTTTGGCCGTGATGGTCCCGCGACTCCGCCCCATGATGGAGCAACGGCGGATGCGCGAGGCCGCTCGAACCGTGAGCGTCTTTTTCGGCGCGGCGCGGAGCCGGGCCCTGGAAACGGGCCGGCCGGTGGGCGTGGCCATCGAGCGATTGAAGATCCAGCCGGATGCGGCCGTGACCTTGCGGATGGTGGAGGAGCCGCCGCTCTACGCCGGCGACGTGATCGGCGCGCGGGTCCGCGTCCGCCGCCTCGGCGCGACGAATCGCTTTCAAGTGCTGTTCGCTTCCCCGGCTGACGTGGCCGCGATGCTCACGCAGGTCGTGCCGGTCCATGTCGGCGACCTCGTGCGGTTCGAATATCAAGCGGTGCCCTACCGCGTCCTGGGTTTGGACATGGACCTCGACGGCAACCCGGACGGCGATTCGGACGACATCGTCGGCGATCCCGGTTTTGCGGTGGGGAGTAACCCGGTCGTCATACTCGTGGAATTGGATCCGGCGGAGGGCGTGGTTCCGGCGTGGCCGGCGGCGACGCCCAATGCTCCTTGGCCGCCGCAAGGGAATGGGGTGGGCTCCCGGCGTCTCGCCTTTCAAATCACGCGGCGTCCGGAGCCTACCGCGGCCGCGCCCGTGCGGCTCCCCGGTCGGACGGTCATCGATTTGACGGCATCCGGTACCGACAGCATGGCGTTGAACCCCCCGCCGCCGGGATTCGTGCCCGTGGATAAGGATGCGGGCACCGCCGGCGTACAGGACCCGTCGCCCGTCATCGTGATGTTCAATCCCGACGGTCGGGTTTCCAGCGTTTATTATCAAGACACGCCCAGCGCGGTGACCGAGGTCCTGTACTTTCTGGTCGGCCGATGGGAGCGTATGCCGGCGGAATCCGGCGGCCCGCCGCTAGCCGAGGACGGCCTCTACAACCCGCAGGACATCACGAACTTTTGGATCGTCATCAACCCGAACACCGGGCTGGTTTTAACCGCTCCGCTGGTGGGCGACACGGTGGACGCGACGACCGGGGTGAAGACCCCTTCCACGCTGGTCGCTGCTCGGGCCGAGGCCCGAAACATGCGGGGAATAGGAGGCCGTTGACGTGCAACTCCGCTGGTCGAGCCGCCGTGCGATGTCGAAGCGAGGCAGGCCGCGAGTCGGTCCCGCGACGCGGCACGGCTTCAATTTGCTGGAAGTGCTGATCGCGATGTTCGTCCTGACGATCGGCATGTTGGGCGTGGCCGCGGCGGTCAGCATGGGCAACTTCCTTGCCGTCCGCGCGCTGATCGCGGACCGTGCGGCCGCCGTGGGACGCAACGCCCTGGCCGAGGTTCGTGCCAGAGAAATGCTCGATCCGCGAGGCTGGACCGCCCCGGATGGTACGCCCGTGCTTCCCATCAATGACCTCGACGCCCCGCTTCCGTTGGGAGACGCCCCGGGGGGAAAGGCGGGAGAGGCCTTTTGCATCGATCCGTTATACATCGCCTGGACCTTGCAGGCGAACGGTCTCCAGCCGCATCTGGATCGCTTTCCGTTTTATGATCCGAACACGATGTTGACGATGAGCCGCGTGACGCTGAATTGGGCGCCGCCCGATTCCGCCGATTACTTCGGCCGATTGTTCCGCGCGGAAGACGATCTGCTGTTCGAGAATGCGGCCTTATCGCGGCCGCGGATGTTGTTCCGGGCGGCGGGCGTGAATGCGGTTCCCCTGCCGGCCATGGCCTGGGAATCGCCGCCCGGTCCGCCCCTCCGTGCCGACTGCCAGGGCCTGTACTCGTGGATGGTGACGGTGGTGCCCATGGCGGCCCCCGGCGTGCCGGCACGCAACCAGAAATACGCCGTCTCGGTCGTGGTCTTTCGCAACCGGGACATGACCTGGCGCGACGATCCCACGGCGGAGGCGCCGGCCGAGCGCGCGGCCACGGTCAACTTCCTGGGTCAGGGGATCGGCGGCGGGGACGTGCGGCTGTCTTTCAATCCCCAGGCCGGTCAAGACGGCTTCGCCGCGCTGGACGTCGCGGAAGGGCAGTGGTTGCTGCTGGGAGGAATGCTGCCTTCCAATCCGCCCGATCCGCCGCGCAAGGTCTTCGTGTGGTATCGCGTTTTGTCAGCGGGGGAGACCTACGGCCCGGCGACTCACCCGCATCCTTTCGGCGGCGATTCCGCCCGATACTATCGCGAGCTGACCTTGGCGGGTCCGGACTGGAACTTGAACTGGAACGCGCCGGGCGGCACCGATAGCGACGGAGACGGCATCTTGCTCGAAGCACAGGCCGTCATCCTGCCTAACGTTTACGGCGTCTATACCGAGACGGTGGAGCCGGATCGTTCGGCCCCCTGGTCGTTCCGAAGGCAATGACGCGGGCCGGCGATGATTTTGGGGGGCGGCTCCGGTCGGGCCGGCAAGGGCATTACGGTCAAGGGCATTACGGTAAAAGAGGATCAGACAACCCATGGCGTGCCGAAAACCTCGTGCCCAACGACGCGGCGTCGTCCTTCTCCTAGTGCTGGCCCTGCTGGCGGTCTTCGGCGTGGTGGTGCTGGCCTTCGTGGTGGTCACGGGCTTCGCGCGCCGCGGGGCCGAGACGGCCAAATTGCACCAGGTCCAGTACGATCCGCCGGAAAAGACCCTTTATCAGGTCTTGATGCAGGTCGTGCGGGGAAGCAACAATCCCACCTCCGCCGTCTGGTGCCACAGCTTGCTGGAAGACATTTACGGCGACGCCGCA
>JAAZNR010000406.1 GCA_012798155.1 Thermogutta sp.
CGGACCACGACCCCCACCGTGGACGAGCTGCTCGAAAACCTCGACGAGCCGATCCCGGATTCGTTCGACCGGAAGTCTTTGGAAAAGAAAATCCGCGAATGGTCGGGGGCAACTCCTTAACCCGCCGCCGCCCAATCGATTTACGCTCCGGCGCAAGCCGGGAACGTCCCGGCAAGGCAAGATCGACTCTTTCACGCGGTACCGCACCGCGGGGTAGCTGTAGGCTCGCGCGGCGCGGAAGCCAAGTTCCCGGCGCGGTTCGCGGCTCCTTCCCCGCCGGCCGAGCCGCGGTTCATGCAAGGCTGTGATCCCTACCGAAACGCCGAGCGGACGCCGGGGTTGTTCAGCACGACCAGGGCCCAAATGCCCATTCCCAGGCCGAGCGGCCAACAGCACGAGATGCAAGGCACCATGGAAAGAATCGCTCCAGTCACGGCCAGGCCTCGCATTTTCTGTTGCAGCATCATGACCGCCCCGGCCAATGTCAGCAAATTGGTGATGCCGCCCAGAACGATGATGCCGATCATGGCCTTCGCGCCCATTTGGTATCCGGCCACATAGGAGGGATCAGCGTCCGGCGGAGGAGGCGGGACTTCGAATCCCCCCGAAGCCAAACGTGCGATGATGATGAGAAGATTGACCCCGGCCGCCACCAAGAGTCCGATCGCCGGTCCCATCAGCTTCGATTTCGCGGCCGAGGCGAAGGGGGAGACGTAAGCCGCGGGCCGGGGCGCTTGCCCCAGCGTCGGCGGCATACCCGGGCTCGGCGGAAAAGGCGATCCGGGCATTGCCTCCCCCGAGGGCGGGATCCATCCGCCCCCGCCGCCCTGCGGTTGCCACGGTCCCGTGCCCGGCGGGATTCCTTGCTGTCCCGCCGCGCCGCTCAGCCCGTATAACCCCTCATCCCATAAACTGGATGAGCCGGATTCCGGCGGCGTTTCTGAAGGGGCTTCCGGGATGACAAATACCGCTTGACAAGCGGGGCACTTTCCCTTTTTCCCCACGCTCGTCTCGGGCACCTGCAAGAGCTTACCGCAATTTGGACACGCAAGCTTCATGGGCCACCTCTTGCCATCATGAGGACCAAAGCGAACTCCCCGCCGGCCGAGCCGTTACTCTGCCCGGACGCCGAACGGAAAAGACCTCCACGCTATCGCGCCGCGAGCGCCCCAGACGGAACGCCCGCCGATCAATGGAACCAGCGGCGGACGGCGGGATCACTCAGAACGATGATGGCCCAGATGCCCATTCCCAGCCCCAACGGCCAGCAGGAGCTGAAACAGGGGATCATTTGCAGGATGGCGGCGGCCATGGCGAAGCCGCGGGATCGCAGCTTCTTCATGCCCATCGCACCCACGATGCTGACGATGTTGACCACGATCGCCACCAAGCCCATCGTGCCGTAAATCGCAATCATCCCGATCATGAGGAACCTGGCCTCATTGGGATCGCCGCCGATGTCCGCCTGCATGGGTGCGACGAACGCCATGACGGAGTAGAAGGCCACGACGGCGATCCACAGGATGATGTTGAGGATGGCGCAGACGATGATTCCGGTCGCCGGCCCGGCGACGCGGTCCAGGGCGGCCCGGCGCTCGCGCTGGGGATCATAAGGCGTATAGCCGGCCGCGGTGGGAAAGGTGCTCGGCCCGGCGGCGGGGGCAAAGGTACTCGGCCCGGCGGCGGGGGAAAAGGTACTCGGCCCGGCCGCGGGGTCCGGCACGAAACCGGAACCGGAAGACCCGGCCTGCCCGCCCAAATCCCCGGTCTGCCCGCCCAAATCCTCCGCGGCGGAAGCTCGGGGAGGTCCGCCGGGCACCGTGCTCAGCCCGCCGCAAGCGGGACACTTGGCGGTGCGGCCTTCGCTGCCGTCGGGTACCCGCAACGTCTGGCCGCAGTGAGGACATGGAAAATCCATCTGACGAGTTC
>JAAZNR010000407.1 GCA_012798155.1 Thermogutta sp.
GTGGCAAACTTCACGAAAAAGAGGTCCTGGCCTTCCACGGTCCGGCCGGGGTCGGGCACACGGTGGTAGCGGGCCAGCAGGTTGTAGATGCGCTGTGCGTCGCCCGCCTCCCGCGAGGATTCTTGCCCCACGATGATATAGACGGAAATCTGCTGCCGCACGCCGGGATGGTTCAGGGCCGCCTGCACGGACAAGCCGGGGACGGACCAACGCGGTGAGATCAAAACCAGGGCCTTGACGTCCTGCCCCTGCTTGAGGCCCGGATACATCGGCCAGCTCCAGTCCAATCGTGCCCAATCCAAGGCCACTGTGGCTCCCGCGTCCACGCCGATAATGCTCAGCTTCTCGATGTTGAGTTCGCCGGCGTTGTGTTTCTGCTTGAGGAAGGCCTTGCAGGCCTCCAAGTCGAACTGGACCATTCGGGCGACCTCGGCGGGGGGCATGCGATCGACGGTGATGCTCACCGTGGATCCGCCGACCATCCGCTGCGTGCTGTCGCCGTGACCCCGCAGGTCCGGCACCAGCACGGCGTGTCCCGCCGCTTGCAGGACGGGGGCCAAACGGGCGAAATCGCGGCGACTGCCTTTCCACCCGTGCAGTAATATCACGGGAACGGCTTCCTTGCCCAAAGTCGAGGGATAAAAGGTCGCGCGTAGTTGCACGCCGTCTTTCGTCAAGAGATCGCTGCCGCCGACCTCGATCGGTGCGGGCAGACGCTGGCGCGTGGGACCCGGCGCCGGCGCCGGTACCGCCGCCGGCGGCGCCGCTGCAGGCGGGGCTGCGGCCGCCGGAGCCCCGGTCGGAGGAGCCGCGGTCGGCGGGGCGGGCGGTTGCTGACCCGCGGCCCCATCCCACGCCGTCACGGCAAGCAGACTGCCAATCGCCAGAATCCCCGCGATTACCGGTCTCGGTTTCCCCAACCTCAAGCCCCTGCCTTGTGTACGCCGACGCTCCAGCCGCATGATCCGACTCCGTACAGAGAAAACCCTTCGATGTCCGCCCGTCCGCCCCCGGCATCTCGCATGAGTTCGGGAGTGTTCAGCAGCACTGGGAACCCCAGGCGGACCGTTGAACCTGCCGCCATCTCTTACGAATCGTAACTTGGCGGATGACCTCCGTCAACGAACGGAAAACGCAGAGGCCGGATGCGAAGGGAGCCGATTGTTTGGAGGCGTCCCGGTCGGCCGACAACTTGTCCGGCAACGAGCTTGCGAGCGGTGCCGTACCGTTCGACCAGAAAGCCCTATCCAATCCCGAGCCGAGCTATTGGACGCGGACGACATCGATTTCGATGCGGCCGATCACTTGCATGAGCGGGAAGAAATCGGCGAACGCCGCCGGGGAGGTCAGATTGCTCCGCGCCAGCGTGATGTGGCCGGCGCCGACCCCGCCGCTTCCGAGCGTGGCGTCCAGCGGAATCCAGCAGCCGTCCAGCCATACCTCCGTCCACATGTGGTAGTAGAACGCGCCTTCGTGATAGAGAAGCCCCATCGCGACTCGGGCCGGAAAGCCGCGAGCCCGCGCCAAGGCCGCTAACA
>JAAZNR010000408.1 GCA_012798155.1 Thermogutta sp.
CCGCCCCGCCGATCGGGATGTGAGAACATCCACCCTCGCCTGGACGGGCGAACGGGGAGCCTCGACCGCAGGCCCTTCCCGGCCGTCTGCAACTCTTCACAGACGCTTCGCGGAAGAGCGCGGCCCTCCATCGCGCCGAGTGGCTGGGGAGCAGACCGGCTGCCTGGGGAGCGCACTGGCTGGCCGGCGAGCGCACCGGGTGGCTGGGGTCGTAGCGGAGCGAAGCCCCCAGTCTCCCCTCCGCCTGCTGCTTCCACCGCCGACTCATGGCGGGTCGAGTTCTTCAGCCGCACTCATGGGCCTGCCCGGTCTGTCTTTGAAACGCAGAGCCGCGGAGAGCATCGATTTCGGAACGCAGAGGGCGCAAAGGACGCGGAGAAAGAAGAAGAATTGCTACCCGCTATTCTCCGCTCTCTCCGCTCTCTCCGTCTCTGCGTGCTCGGCGTTCTCCGCGTTTCCGTCCTTTCATGCCCCAAAGCCCCATAGTCTTCCGTTCCGGCCGGGCGGCTGGGGTCGCCGGATCGAACCTCGGGCACGTCGAGGGACGCGCTCCGTCGCGTCCGCCGCGACCAAGCCGGAAATACGGCACTCGGTCCGCGGGGTGACGGATACGGACCTACAGTTGCAAAAGCTGGGAGACCCTCGCCGAGAGATGCCGAATAATGCGAGCTGCGAAGGGTAGCAGGAGAGCCGTTTGCCGCCGGGGACTTTGATCTCCTGGAGATGCGGCGGGGAACACTGAATCCCCGCGGGCGGAGGAGATGCGGGTTGCCATCCCCGGCGGGCGCTCGGTCAGCGTGAGAAGATCAGCCTTGCGGAGGCACGGCTCCGGTCAGGCCGCTGTAGTCGCTGCGATCCAAGGGGTGCCAGAGCGGCAAGCCTTTGCGAACACGCTCCGCCAAGACCTCCAACTTCGCCCGAGAACCCGCCGGCGCGTCCGTAGGAAGGAACTCCTCGGTCTCCACCGGAGTAAAGTCCTCGTCGTGGCCAAACTCGGTAATGGCATCGAAGACGTTTCGCATGGTACACCTCGCTTTCTACTCGTCAAAAGAGTGTGAAACGACAAACCACCTTCTCAAAACACAAGCAATGGGGCGTACGCCGCCCGTGCTTTTCGCAAACTGGGATGCCTCGCCGCGCCTATGACGTACCCACAGGGGGACTTGGATCGGCACGCGACCGGCGACCGAAAGCCGAAACGCAACGGAATCCCGATTTCCGTCGGCTGAACTTACAGAACACCCGTCCGCAAGTGCAATCGTCGAGCGACTGCCGTAAATTGCCGGCCGACGTTCATCCTCGACCCAGGCTTTCGGTAGGGAGACTCAAGGCGCCGCATGGGGCAGAAGATGAATAAAACTTCCCATTCTAATACGTATTCGGAACCGGTCAATAGGTCTTCTCAGAGAATCTTGCGAGAAAGCGAAGAATCTTGCGAGAAACCCAAATCCGGGCGCGTCGCGGCGAGGCTCTCCGGCGCCCCTCGCCGGCATGGTCCGACAATCGAGGGGACGTGGCGAGAAACCGCCTCCCGCCGACGCCGGGACGGAGATATTCGCTATTTTACGCCTTCCGGACCGTGGGGGTTCGCGCCGGTCGCTTCGTTTTGGCGTTCCTCGCCGTGGCGCTGCTCATATTCCGCCAGGAGGTTGTCCGGACAGCGATCTTCCAGCCCGCAAGTGGGACAGACCAACCGAATCACGTCGGAGCTGCTCATCTTCAGCCCATGCTGTTCGCAGAGGGCGTACAATTGCTGCAAATGCGTACAAGGCACGCCTCGTCCTCCCGCTTCGGTTTGCCCGACGTGTCGAAGGCGAGCGCCCTCCGTTGCTGAAGACAGGCCGTATTCCAGGGAGGTTCGCCCTCTACCCCGCTTGCTTTCCCTCATGCCGGCCGCCACGATGACCAGGCCGTCGCCGGTTCGCACGGGCTGCGACGATTCCGGCCCCCCGTCCCGCGGCACCTCCTTCTTACATTATACGTTCCCCGGATAAAAGTGACACGTTGTTAACGTCTGGAACTCGAGGGTCATGAGGCTCTGGAGCGGCCGAATGGATGGTACTGATTTGAGACAGGCAACCCTGGATCGCAGCCCGGAAGTCATCGAACCGAGCGTGGTACTTGCCGTGGAGTTGCTTTCGCTTGATAAACTTCCACAGGCGTTCGATCAGATTCAGGTTGCGCAAATAGGTCCGATCACAGTGAGGTTGGGGGAATAGGAAGGCAGGGACAAGAGGGTAATCCCCAGTTGCGCGGCCAGGGCCTGCACCGCGGCGTTGCGCCGGCAGCGGGCGTTGTCGAGCACGACGTGATGGGACCCGCCAGGCCCAGCGCCTCTGCGTTTCCTTGTCATTCCTCAAAGCCCAATGCTTTCCAGTTGCGGCCGGGTGGCCGGGTCGTAGCGTAGCGCAGCCCCCAGTCGCCCGGCTTTTGCGCCGCTGCAACCTGAAAGATGCAGCGGACCCATTCACGGGCCAAGGTGACAGTCCCGTTTTTGCAGGCTTCCCGGCGGGCATGGGGAGAGTGCCCGTGAACTGTTTTAGTCAACGCCGAAACGTAATCGACGCGTGAAACGACGGGTAGCACGGAGGGCGTCCCTCCAGCGCCGATGCAAGGAAACGCGCCCCGCCGCGTGATTGGTTCCCGATACCGCGCTCCACGCGGGACGGCCGGTCTAGACCGCGCCGCGGCAGGCTCCCTATTGGGCGGCGTCCGACAGCTATGGAACGGCGTCCGACAGCTCCTCGATCTTGATGTTGCGGA
>JAAZNR010000409.1 GCA_012798155.1 Thermogutta sp.
CGCAGCGGGGAGGCTTGGTCGAAATCGATGGTTCGTCCGGAACATCCGCCGTGCAAAACCCACCATAGCACGACGCCCAGCCAGGCCAGCGCCAGGGAGATCGCCAGCGGCACTTGCTCGCGGGCTATCCACCACGGTACCCACACGGGAGACCTTCGTTGCCGAACCTTGCGGTCAGTTCCGACCAAGATCGCCGCTCCCCGTGCCCTGCTTCCGCCGGTGCCGTGGTGGCGATCGCCGTAACGCATGATTCGGCGCCGCTTACCTTCACGATCGGCTTGCATCACACATAATGAATCATAATGAAACGAGGCCGACGCGAGTAGCTTGAGCTTGGCAGCCCGATCTTGCCGACGGCGACGGCCGGCCTTTGCAGCCGGCCCTGGAAATATCGAAGAGGTGATCCGAGATGGGCCGCGATTTCCGACAGATAACGTGGGGGAGCGAGTTGGGAAAAATCGTCCGCGACCTGGCGACCTCGGCCAAGGTCGAGGATTTGCCTCCCGGCGGCGACGTCACCTCGGTTGCCCTGATCTCTCCCCAGGCCGAGGGAACGGCTCGCATGGTATTGCGGGAAGAGGCGGTCGCGTCCGGGCTGGAAGCCGCGCCGATTTGGCTCGCCGCCTACTCCGAACAGTTGCGGTGGCGGGCGGCCGTCCGGGACGCTGAAAAACTCCCCGCCGGTTCGGCCCTGGGAGAATTATCCGGCCCGGTCGTGCACATATTGCAGGCCGAGCGGACGCTCTTGAATTTCCTTTCCCATCTCTTCGGTATCGCGACGATGACGGCCCGCTTCGTCGCCGCCGTAGCGGGAACGTCCGCCCGAATCTACGACACGCGCAAGACGACGCCCGGTTGGCGACTGCTCGAGAAATATGCCGTGCGGTGCGGGGGCGGGTACAATCACCGCCTGAACCTGTCGGATGCGGTGCTGATCAAGGACAATCACATTGCATGGTTGGCGGAAAGCCTGGGGCTTTCACCCTCGGCCGCCGCGAAAGAGGCCGTGGCTCGGGTCAAGGCCCGATACGCCGCGCAAACCTCCGCCGAAGCACGTCCCCCGTCGCAAGCCTTACCGTTGATCGAAGTGGAGGTCGATACCCTCGAGCAATTGCAGGCCGTGCTTCCCGAGCGACCGGATATCGTCCTCTTGGACAACATGACCCCGGAAGAACTCGCGCGAGCCGTCCGATTCCGCGACGCTGCCGCTCCCGGCGTGGAACTGGAGGCGTCCGGCGGAGTGCGATTGGCGAACGTCCGTTCCATCGCGGAGACGGGAGTCGATCGCATCAGCGTGGGAGCACTGACGCAAGGGGTGCCAGCCGTCGATATCGGTTTGGATTGGGGGTAACGCCGGGGGTCCGGACGCCGGCACCGAGGTCGCCTCGATCCCCGTCGTCATAGCACGCCCTGCCGTTACAGGACGCCCTTGGTGCTGGGGATGCCGGGCGTTCGTGGGTCGAGTTCCACCGCCTGCCGGATCGCCCGCGCGGCGGCCTTGAAGATGGACTCCGCGATGTGGTGACCGTTTTTCCCGTAGTGAAGCCGGATATGGATGTTGGCGGCGGCGTTGTTGGCGAAGGCCTGCCAAAACTCGGCGACCAATTCGGCGTCGAAGTCGCCGATCTTGGCGTGGGGAAAGTCGGCCTGGAATACCAGCATCGCCCGACCGCCGAAATCGACGGCCGCGGCGGCAAGGCTTTCCTCCATGGGCAGGGTCCAATGCCCGTAGCGGCGAATGCCCCTCTTCTCCCCCAAGGCCGAGGCGAATGCCCGGCCCAGAACGATGCCCACGTCTTCTACCGTGTGGTGCGCGTCCACGTGCAGATCGCCCTCGGCAATGACGACCAGGTCCACGCAGGCGTGCTTGGCGAAGAGGGTCAGCATGTGATCGAAGAAACCGACCCCCGTCCGGATGGAGGATTCGCCCGTCCCGTCCAGATTCAATTCCAGGACGATGCTTGTTTCCTGCGTTTTGCGTTCGATACGGGCCTTGCGTTCCATACTTGGTTTCTCCGGCCGTTCGCTTGCGCCGCTGCGAGCGGAAGGCAGCGCTAGAGCGCATATCACTACAGCCACTTACTACAGCGCCAG
>JAAZNR010000043.1 GCA_012798155.1 Thermogutta sp.
TCCACGGCGGCGACGGCAACGGTATAGCGCGAGTTGGCCCAGCCGTCGTAGTTGGAGTTATCGTTTCCCAGGAGGCCGTTGCCGGCAGCCCAGACGTAAATCGAGCCTAATCCGCCGCGGCCCGTGGTAACGCCTTGGTGCAAGGCCGCCAGACTCAGGGGGCCGGGGCCGGCCAAAACGGAGAACGGCAACCCGCCGCCGGCATCCGGAGGGCCCCAGCTATTGTTATAGATTTGAATGGCGTCGGTACGATGTCCGATGGCCTGCGCGGTTTGCAAGTCCGTTACGTAGCCGCCGATAAGGCGCAATGCCGCGAGTTGGGCGTCGAATGCCGCGCCCGTCACCCCGAGTCCGTTATTCCCCGAAGCCGCCGCGACGCCGGCCACCGCCGTGCCGTGGAAGTCGAAGGTCTCGGCCTGCGGATCGGTGTCCCCTGCCAAATAATCGTAGCTGAGATCCGCCCGATAGTTTGCGACTAAATCCGGGTGAGTCGTCTCGATACCGTCGTCCACGATGCCGATTACGACGCCGTCGCCCTGGTAATTGTCCCAAACCCCGGTGACTCGAACATCCTGTCCCATGGTCCCGCCGGACTGGCCCGTGTTGAGCAGATGCCACTGCTCGACGAACAGGGGGTCGTTGGGGATCAGTTTGCGGTCCAACTGTTGTGGGGCCAGCGGGAAGCGGAATTGCACGCCTTCCACTTGATCCAAGCGCTGGACGATCGTCTCCCAAGAGATCTGCGAGGGGAATTGGAAGACGTAGGCCCCCTTGATGCCGCTGGCAACGGCGACCTGCTCCCCGCCGACCAGGGAGGCGACAGTCTGCGGGTTGAGTCCGTCGGCAAGCCCCACTACCCACTGGTGGGTGGCTTGCAGTTGCTGAACCGAGTATCTGTTCAGGTCCGAAGCCGCTTCAATAGCCCGCTGGAGCGTATCCTCCCATACCCTGTCGGGATTCGTGGGAGAGACGCTGAGGAGGACGCGGTCTTCGAACTTCTCGATCCGCAATCCCCTGTGGCGGCGGGCCCTAGGCTTGTGGCTACGGGCTGAGTTCTTTTTCGCGCCTTTCCCAGGACGAGAGGAGCTGCCGAAAGAAGAAAGAAAGCGGATCGAATCCCAAAGCCTCATCGAACGGATCCCCCTCAGGCGTAAACGAACGGCAGAATTGCTGAGAGATGGAAGAAGAAACTACTCCCGCAGCCGAAAAATCCATCAGTACCCATTGAAATTGCGAATCAGAGAAAAATCAATGCCAGACTTCGCAGCTTATCCATTTTCACCATCTGGACGATCCGGTCGACCCAGCCGCGAGTTGGACAAGATATACGATCAAGACCTCTCTGCCCGTGTCTCTGCTCGTGTCCGGGGAAGGCGCACATCGCTACCCCATGCCCTCCGAGCGCTTGCGCACAGCTTCTTCTCATTAGGCGGTTAGACGCAGTCCGGTTATGCCGAGTTCCCTGGATTTGTGGTCTGAGGCGAAAATGGCGAAGATGCGACAAGTGCAGGCTCGGCGTAGGTTCCACCTGTCCAGAGTAGGCGCTGAACCCCATGAATGGGTAGCTCTCAATAATACGGAAGATGCATTTGCCTCGCGGTTTACCGCGATTTACATCGAGTTGCCGGCGGCCTTTGGGACGCGGGATACTCAAGCCGGAGACGCTGCGTTACATTGAGCGTTTGCAAAAGTGCGGCTTCCTTGTTGCCGGGAGCTATTGCTCCCGGACGCAGCCGACGGGCGATTCCCATCGAGACCCATGAGACCCATCATGTTGGGGGTGTGACGTGGAGGATATTTGGCGACAGTTGGAGGCCGAGCTTGATCGGGCGAAGAGTCTCCCCGAGATCGAACAGGTCCGTATCAAGTACCTGGGGCGGAAGGGAGTTATCACCGTCCTGGCCAAGAACACGGACTTCGGCAAGCTATCGGCGGAAGAGAAGAAATCGTTCGGGCAACGACTCAATTCGTTGAAGAGCCGGGCCGAGGAGGCCGTTCGGGCGGCGGCGGAGCGGGCATCGCGCGAAGCGGTTCCGCAGGACGGTGCGACCGGCGGGCCGGACCTCTCGCTCCCCGGCACGGATAGGCGGCTCGGGGCGATGCATCCCATATCCTTGGTTCAGCGAGAGTTGGAGGATATCTTTCAGGGGATGGGCTTCCGAGTCCTGACCGGCTATGAGGTCGAGACGGAGTATTACAACTTCGACGCCCTCAATATCCCGCCCGATCACCCCGCCCGAGATATGCAGGATACCTTTTGGTTGGAGGACGGGCGTCTGCTCCGAACCCACACATCGGCCAATCAAGTGCGAGCTTTGGAGCAATTCGGAGCGCCGATCCGAGCGATCTTTCCGGGGCGATGCTTTCGCAATGAGGCCATGGACGCCAGCCACGAGAATACGTTCTACCAGTTGGAAGGGCTCCTCGTTGATCGGGATATCAGCGTGGCCCATCTGATCGGCGTCATGAAGACGTTGCTCTCCGCGGTCTTTCACAAAGAAGTGACCGTCCGGCTGCGGCCCGGCTTTTTCCCCTTCGTGGAACCGGGTTTCGAACTGGACGTGCAGTGCTTGATTTGCGGCGGGGTAGGCTGCGCCACCTGCAAACGGAGCGGCTGGATCGAGTTGATCCCGTGCGGACTGGTTCACCCCCGAGTCTTGGAGTTCGGCCGCGTCGATACGTCCGCGTTCAGCGGCTTCGCGTTCGGCTTGGGGTTGACCCGTCTGGCGATGATGAAATTCGGTATTCCCGATATCCGCTTATTCAATTCCGGGGACATTCGCTTCTGCGAGCAGTTCCCGGTTTCCATGTGATGCAAGGTCGCCGCGGCGATTTCGGGCGAGGATTTAGGTGGAAATCGCCCGCCCGAAGGCCGATCCGGCGAGCCGAAGTGCACTGAAATTGCAGCTTTTTGAACCACGGCGTTTGGGAGAGGTTTCCCGTGAAGATTTCCCTGGATTGGATCTCCGATTTCGTGGACCTCGAAGGGGTTCCGCCGCATGAGTTGGCGGAACGATTGACGCTCGCCACGGCCGAGGTGGAGGACATCCACCCCGTACGAAGGCATACGCAAGGCGTGCTGGTGGGGCGAGTGACGGCCTGCGAGGCGATCGAGGGCCAACCACCGGACGGGCTGAAGCGCGTGGAGGTCGATTGCGGGGCGCGGCGCTACGAGAGCGTGTGCGGAGCGCCCAACGTGACCTTGGGCATGGTGTCGGCTTTCGCACCGGCCGGCATAACTTTGGCCGGCGGCGTGGTCATTACGGAGCAAACCTTGGCCGGCCGGCGGAGCGAGGGGGTCTTATGCTCGGCCGCCGAATTGGGCATGAGCCACTGGCACGAAGGGATTCTCGAGATACCGGAGAGCATGCCCGTCGGCACGCCTTTGGATACCCTCATACCGCCGGAAGACGTTGTGATCGAGATCGACAACAAGAGCTTGACGCATCGGCCCGATCTATGGGGACACTATGGTTTCGCCCGAGAAATCGCGGTCATTCTCGATCGCCCGCTGAAATCGCTGCCGATTTATGATCTTTCTCAGTTCGAATCCTTGCCGCCCTATCCGTTGGAGGTGGCATCCTTCGACGATTGTCCCTGCTATGGTTGTATCGACCTGCGATTTCGCGCGGGAGTTCCCTCGCCCCTGTGGATGCAGCGCCGCTTGCACGCCTTGGGGCAACGCACCTTCAATCTGGCGGTGGACGTCACCAACTATGTGATGTGGGAATTGGCGCAGCCGACGCACGCCTTTGACGGCGACAGGCTGCGGAAGATACGCGTGGCGTCCCTCGGTGAGGAGGGCGTTTTCGTCACCCTCGACGGACAAGAGCGGCGAATCTTGCCTGACGACCTGCTGATCTGGAACGAAAAAGAACCGGTCGCCCTGGCGGGTATCATGGGCGGCTTGCACAGCGAAGTCAGCCGCGAGACGCAACACGTTTTACTGGAATGCGCGAATTTTCGAGCCGATCGCGTACGGCGGACCTCGGTACGTTTAGACCTGCGCACGGAGGCGGCGCAACGTTTCGAGAAGAGCCAGCCGCCGGCCAATGTCGTCGCCGCCGCCGGCCGGATCCTGCACTGCCTCATCTTGGCCGACGAACCGTTCCAGGCCCTGAGCCGATTCACGGTCGCCGGCGATCCGGACGCCGGGCATCGCCCGCTGCTGATGGATTGGGCGCAAGTCGATCGCATGGCCGGCATTACGGTTCCGCGCGACGAAGCCCGGAGAATCCTCATCGGGCTGGGGTTCCAAGTGGCTTCCCGCCAAGGATTGTTGGAACTCGGTATTCCGCCGCACCGCAGCCGGCGAGACCTTTCCATCCCGGCCGATGTCGTCGAGGAGATTCTCCGCATATACGGGTACGGGCGCATCGAGCCGCGGCTTCCGGTCGCGCCGCTCGAGCATCTTCCCGTGAACGAGGGTTTGCAGCGCGAACATCGGGTCCGCCGCGTGTTGGCCGGGGCCCATCAATTCGTCGAGGTGCAGAACTATATTTGGTTCGACCTGCGCCGGCTCGAAGAATTGGGGTTTGAGCCCCAGGATTGCTTGCGATTGCGAAATCCGCCGGCCCGGCACAACGTTGCCTTACGGACTACGCTGGTCCCCAACCTGCTGGCCCTGGTGCGTCCCAATCGTGCCCATCGCGACGGCTTCCGCCTCTTCGAAATCGGCCGCGTCTTTCGAGCGGCGGACCAGGGGCGGCAGGAACGCACGTTCTTGGCCGGCGTCGCTTATCAGCCCGCGCGGTCCGACCCGGAAGAGCTTGTTCGCGGCATCCGAGGAGCACTCGAGGACTTGGCCCTGAGCCTGGCCGGCTCGGCCTTCCGGTTCGAACCGGCGCGAGAGGACGTGTCGCCTTGGTGGAAACGGGGGTCGTCCCTGGTGATCCACGGCGACTCCGGAACGGTGGGGGCGATCGGGCTTCTCACGGGCGACGTTCTGAAGGCGGTGGTCCCCGACGGACAAGTCGCCTGGTTCGAGTTGGATTTGGAAGCCTTGCCCGTGGTCGTGCATCCCGCCGTGAAATACGCGGCTATCCCTATCTTTCCCGGCTCGTGGCAAGATTTCTCGCTGCTCTGGGACGCCGCTCGCGGATTCGCCGAGTTGGAGTCCGTGCTCGACCGCTTTGTACACCCCTTGATCGCCCGCCGCGAGTTCCTATATCGGTTCAAAGGCAAGGGCTTGCCGCCCGGGAAGGCGAGTTATACCTTTCGCTATCACTTGGCCGCCCCGGATCACACGCTTTCCGCGGAGGAGATCGACGCCTTCCGCGGCGAATTTCTCCGGCATCTCCAGTCGCATCAGATTGTCTTGCGGTGAAGGGGACGCTCGCCGCGTGACCCCCAAACTACTGTAAACTACTGCCGGTTGTGGTAACATCGGCGGTAACCGTTCACGGGGACCGTGTTCATGCTTGCGATGAAAGGCGCGACAATGGGGCTGCCGCCTTTGGGAGTGAATGGGCGGGTACGTTTTTCGGCTCGCAGCGGCCCAGGGACGTCTAGGCGGAATGAAAGGATGGAAACGCAGAGAACGCGGAGAACGCAGAGTTCGGGCTACCACTTCTTCGTTCTCCTTCTTCTTTCTCCGCGTCCTCTGCGCCCTCTGCGTTTCAAAAACAGCCTCTGCGCCTCGGCGTTGCAATGACCCACCGGCCAGGCGAGTGAACGGCTACCATCGGCGACCGGATGCTACCTGTTGCGACCCGGTCGCTACAGCGAAAACAGCGTCGCTACAGCGAAAACAGCTCCGTTGAGAAGCGTCGGCGGCGCGATCGGCGCCGTGCGATAGGAGTAACTGCTCACGATCTAGGGAACGGCCGTGGATCAATTCATCGATCGATTGGAGCGGAGCATTGTGCGACGGGGTACGCCGGTCGTCGTGGGGATCGACCCGCATTTGTCGATGCTGCCGGAGAACATCTTGCCGGCTTCATCCGCGGGAACGGCCCCATGCTCGGAGGGCTGGGACGACCGGAGATTGGCCCTTGCGATGCAAAGCTTCTGCCGCGGCGTCCTCGATGTGGTAACGGGCCTGGTCCCGGCCGTGAAATTCCAATTGGCATTTTTCGAGCAGATCGGGCCGGCCGGCGCTTCCGTCCTTGCGGATCTGGTGCAACAAGCCCACCGCGGCGGCCTCCTGGTCATTCTGGACGGCAAGCGCGGTGATATCGGCTCCACGGCCCTGGCCTACGCCCAAGGAATGCTGGGGGCCGGTTCGTCCAGTGCCTGGGGCGGAGATGCCCTGACCGTCAACCCCTACCTCGGCGATGATGCCCTGGAACCCTTTGTTCAAACGGCCCAGGAGCGTCATGCCGGGGTTTTCGTCCTTGTCAAGACTTCCAATCCGGGCGGGCGAGTCTTCCAGGATCTGATCGCGGAAGGAAAACCGATTTATCGGCACGTGGCTGCCCTCGTGGAACAACTGGCCTCCAAACACTTGGGGAAGTGCGGCTACGGCGATATCGGCGGCGTGGTGGGAGCCGTGTATCGCGAGCAGCTCGCCGAGCTGCGGGAGGCCATGCCGCACACCTGGTTCTTAGTGCCGGGCTACGGAAGCCAAGGCGCGCGGGCGGCCGACGTCGCACCGGCCTTCGATCCTCGAGGCCGAGGAGCCGTCATCAACAACTCTCGCGCGATCATTTTCGCCTACCGCCGGCGCGAGTATGAGCGATTCGGGCCGGGGCGGTGGCAGGAGGCCGTCGAGGCCGCCACACGCGACATGATCGCGGAACTGCGAGCCGAGACTCCCGCCGGGCGAATTGGACTGGAATGAGCGCGTCCACCTCCGGTGCCGACTTTCCGGTCGGCTTCACGACCGCCGGGGCTCCCAAGAGTGACACGATCACGTTCTGGAAGCCGGGCGCATGGTCTCGACCGTCATCTTTTTTGCACACAGCCTGCAAAGGGCGGCCGATCACGTGCTCGAATCCGGCGGCCTCTGAGCCGTCTTTTGGCTCCCACTCCGGAGGGGTTGAACCGCTTGCCTGATTAGTTTTACTGCGCAGAATCGCCGAAACCGGCTTACCGATCTTACGCAGA
>JAAZNR010000410.1 GCA_012798155.1 Thermogutta sp.
CCCTTGTGTGAAGAATGTTTAAAGCAAGGGATTGTTAAAGAGGCTGATCTAGTGCATCACATCATCCCGGTAGACAAGGACCCTTCCCTGATTCTGGTCATGGACAACCTGATGTCTGTATGTAATCACTGCCATCAAGTTATACACAGCAGGGGGGGTGGGTAAAAATCTCTAGGGGCTACAAACCCAGTACCGGACGGTGGTCTTACGCACGCCTCCGCAAGTTTTGGGATAGGGGGGGTAACCCACTTGGAAATTAAGACAGTCCCTGTTGAAGCCTTGCATTGCGATCCCGCTAATGCTAGGCGGCACAACAAGAAAAACCTTAGGGCAATAATGGACAGCCTGTCCGAGTTCGGACAGGTCGAGCCGCTGGTAGTCGAAAAGGGAACCGGGCTTGTGATCGGCGGCAATGGCCGGCTGGCCGCCGCCGTGGAGATGGGCCAAAAGGAGATCCAGGTCGTTGAGGTTGACGTTCACGGGGCCGACGCCACGAGGCTCGGGATCGCCCTTAATCGGACAGGGGAGCTTGCCGAGTGGGATGACGACACCCTGGCACAACTTTTGCGCGGGCTAGACGGGGCCACCGTGCCTGGTTTCGACGAGAAGGATATTGCCCGATTATTTTCAAGTGCGGACGAAGCCACAGAGGACTCCTTCAACGCTGCAGAAGAAGCCGAAAAAATACAGATCCCCGAAACGGCCCCCGGCGACATCATCCTCTTGGGGGGACATCGCCTGGCTTGCGGTGACGCAACCAGCCCCAACGACTACCGCCGGCTAATGGACGGGGCGCAGGCGGACCTAGTTTTCACCGACCCGCCGTATAACGTCGACTACGAGGGCGGGACTTCCGAAAAACTCACGATAAAAAACGACCACATGGCCGACGACGTCTTTAGGGATTTCCTTCTCGGGTCGTTCTCCGCGATGTTCGCGGCGGCGAAGCCTGGGGCTCCGGTTTACGTGTGCCATGCAGACTCGAAGGGGCTTGTGTTTCGGGAGGCGTTCGAGTCCGCCGGATGGCTGCTCAAGCAATGCCTGATATGGGCGAAAAGCTCGATGGTGCTCGGGCGGCAGGACTACCAATGGCAGCACGAGCCAATCCTCTACGGGTGGAAGCCCGGTGGATGCCATGCGTGGTTCGGCGGTCGGAAACAAAAAACAATTATCGAGGACACCGCTGGAGTCGTCGTGGAAAAGAAAAAAGACGGGGCCATACTGCATTTCACAAATGGCGGGGAGTCTATGTCGGTGAAGGTGCAGGGCTACGAAATTATCGGACGCAGCGACGGTTCCGATTCCACCCTGTGGAGAATCGAGAAGCCCCTAAGAAACGGGGAACATCCGACAATGAAGCCTATCCCACTTTGTGGCAGGGCAATAATGAATTCCAGCAAGGCTGGCGATATTATCCTGGACCCCTTTGGGGGCTCGGGGTCGACAATGATGGCGGCGGAGCAATTGGGCCGGCGATGCTACATGATGGAGCTCGACCCCGTTTACTGCGATGTCATTGTGCGGCGGTGGGAGGCATTGACAGGGCAAAAAGCAAAACGAGGTGATTCTCATGGGTCGAAGAGGCCCGGCTCCAAAGCCGACAACGCTGAAAAAGCTTGAGGGAAATCCTGGGAAAAGGCCGCTGAACAAGCGGGAGCCGATGCCCCTATCTGTCAGGCCGGCATGCCCGCAATACCTCCACCCGATAGCAAAAAAGGAGTGGCGGCGGGTCGTTCCCGAGCTCGAGCGCCTTGGGATCCTAACCGTCGTGGACGGCACGGCCCTTGAGACTTACTGCCAAGCTTACGCGAACATGGTACAGGCGGCTACGTTCGTTAACCAGCACGGAATGATATTCAAAACGCCGCAGGGTTGCGTCCAACAGCTTCCGCAAGTGGCGATCTTTAACAAATCCGCCCTCATCGTCAAGGCGTTCTGTCAGGAGTTCGGGCTCACGCCATCGGCGCGGGGCCGAATGGTCGTTCCCGGTTCCGAGGATGACGACAAGGGCATGGAAGCCCTTCTCGAGGGCGGATCCACCGATTGGGATATTCGCAAGCTGGAAGAGGTCGGGGATGCGCCTGGGGGCGTGACCCCGGATGCCTAAGACCGCCGGCAGGGAGCGGGTATATTTCTCCGAGGCCAAGGCCCAAAGGGTCATCGACTTCCTGAAACGCCTGAAACACACGAAAGGCGAGTGGGCCGGCAAGCCGTTTCAGCTCCAAAAATGGCAAATCCGCGACATTGTAGCCCCGATCTTCGGGCGGGTTCACAAGGACGGCATGAGGGCCATTAGGACGGCCCTTGTTTTTTTGCCCCGCAAGAACGGCAAGACCGAACTCTCCGCTGGCCTTGCCTTATCGCTCCTTCTCCAGGATGGGGAACCGGGGGCGGAAATCTACACTTGCGCCGGCGATCGGGAACAGGCATCCATAGTTTTCAACGCCGCCGCCACGATGGTTGGCTATGACCCGTACCTTCGCAAGCGATTGAAGGTCATCCACAGTTCAAAGCGGATCATCGACACCCGCACGGGCGGCTTCTGTCGGGCTCTTTCC
>JAAZNR010000411.1 GCA_012798155.1 Thermogutta sp.
AGCATGCCCGAGGCCGCCGGGGCGTTCGAGTTCACGGGAACATGGAGCCTGGTCTTGGAGGCGTTGCGATACCGGATCGAGCCGGCGAAGCAGGCCGCGGTCGAGCGGGCCTTTGTGCGGATGGTCATGACGCGCGGGGATCGCATCGCGGTCCAGGCCCTCTATCGCATCCGCAGCGTGCAGCAGCGGCTCGCCGTGGCGTTGCCGCCGGGAGCCGAACCTGCGAGCGAACAGCGTCTCAACGGCCGACGCTTCGATCTGGAACTGGCGCCCGGCGCGACCGGCCCCAAGACGGGCGAGCGGGGACGCGGACTGTATTACGTCCCCCTGGCACGGACCTTGCCCGACGAAGTCCTCGTGCTCGAACTGCGATACCACACCGCGGTTGAAAGGCCGGACCTGATGATCCCGGAGTTTCCCATTGACCGGGACGTCCAACCCTTGGCCCCGGCGGTGCAGCGGGTCTATTTGGCCGTGTATGTCCCGGAGGAAATGCGGGTGTTGATGCAGTCCGGGCCGTGGACCGAGGAATTCGACTGGGACATGGAACCGGGGCGAGGGCTGCAACCGCGGGTGAAGCAGTCGGCCGATCCGCAGTCCCTGATGAACTGGGTCACGGAGGGGACGAATGTGACGGTGGGGGACTTCGCGGTGGACGGAACGGGCCTGGTGTATTCGTCCATCGATCCGCCGCCGGGCGCGGGAGGCGCCTTGAAGTTGCGGATGTGCGACTACCGACTGTGGAACGGGCTTCTCATCGTCGGCGGGCTGATCGTGGGCGCGGCGCTCCTCCGCCTACGATGGGGCACGCGGTTATGGATTCTGGCTTGGCTCGCCCTGATCTGGTGCATCGCGGCGGTCGTCTTCCCGATCGCCGCCGCCCAATTGGTGGACCGGACCTTGTTCCTGGTCGGGGCCGGCGTGTTGGTGGTGTGGCTGTTTTCGGATGCCGTTCGGAGGCGTCCGGGAGGACCGCCGGGCGGTTTCATCCCGGCCGAGGCGTCAGGCGAACCGCCGCCCACGGGCGGCCCGCTGCCGGCGGACATGCCTCCGTTGCCCGCGGAAGCGGTGCGCGCGGAAGCGGTGCCCACGGCCGCCCGCACAGGTGACGACGCCGTCGTCTCCGCTGAGGTGGTGCTCGCGGACGACGACGTCATGATCGAAAGACGCAAATCCGGGCATGGGACCGCTTCGGATGCGGGCGATCAGCCCCAGCCCGAGACAACCGCTTCCGAAGACCGTCCCCCGCAGGAAGGAGGACCTCGCCATGACCCGGAGTGATCCTTCCCGCAAAGCGTGTGTTCGAAGCGGGCTCGCATGGCGGCGGCTAATCTTCATGAGCTGTGCGGCGGCGTGGTTCACGTTGCCGGCGGCGGCAACATGGGGGCTTGCGGCCGAGGAGAGTCCACCGGGAGAGGACCGGCCGCCGATCCACCTCCGCGAGATCTTCGTTCCGGAGAGCGAGTGGGCGGCCCTGCTGGAGAACCGTCCTGAGCGGGTTTTCTTGTCGCGCGAGGAATATGACGAACTGCTGGCGAAAGCCCAAAAAACGCCGCAGCCGCCCGCCGCTCCGCGTCCCTGGGCGCTCACGGATTCGGAATACGAGCTTCGCTTCGACCGCGATCGGGCGTGGATTCAAGGCACGCTGCATCTGCGGTTGCTAGCCGGCGGCCTGCACTTGGTTCCGCTTCCCATGCGGGGGGCGGTCATTCACGTGGCACGAATGGACGATCAACCGGCGGCGCTGTCCGTGGTGCAAGAGAACGGCACGCCCGCCGCGATCGAGCTGTTCGTGGAAGGTGTTGGAGAACACACCTTCACCTTCACGGCCGCGGCTGCGCTGCAGGTCTCTTCGGTGCAGCAAAGTCTCACGCTGCGGCTTCCCCAAGCCGCGTCTTGCCGAACCCGGGCCGTCGTTCCGGGGGATGTGGAATTGAAATCCGGTGCCGTGGTGCTGGATAGGCATTTCGAAGCGAACGGAGAAACCCGGTTCGATTTGGTACTCCCCGGCGAAGAGACGACTTTGGTGCTTACCTTGAACAGCCGGTTGCGGCAGGATCGCCGGCTGGTTCACGCACGGAGCGTCAATGTTTTGGAGGTGGGCGAAGCCTCGCGGAGGATTTGCAGCGAGATCGCTTTCGACGTCCTCGATCAACCGGTGTCCTCGCTGGAATTGTCGATTCCCGAGGGATACGCGGTGACTGCCGTGGACTGTCCCTTGGCATCGCAGTGGCAGGAGCGGCAGGCGGAGGATCGTCGCGAGCTGGTCGTTACCTTGCGCGAAGCGGCGGCCGGGCGGATCACGGTGCGGGTTCAAGGCGTGCAAACCGGGGCGGACGACCCGGAGGCGCGGATCGCTCTATTCCAGCCGCTGGGCGTGGCATCTCATGCGGCCGTGGCGGGATTGCTGCTGGACCCGCGTCTGCGGGTGGAGAGTTTCAGCGAGGCCGGCGTCGTGCGGATCGATGGTTCCGCGGTCGCAGCGGTGCTCGCCCCGTTGACGGAGTCTGCCGCCGAGGCGTGGCGGGGCCGCTTGGTCGGGGCCTGGTACGCGCCCTGGGGGAATCCGGAGGTTACGGCTCGCGTGGAGCGTCCCCGACCTCAACTCGACGCCTTGATGAACCTGGTGCTCACGGTGAAGGAAACGGAGCTGAACCTCCTGGGCGAAGTCTTCCTGACGCCGCTGGAAGACAAATTATACGAAGCGGTGCTGATTCGGCCGGCCGACTGGCATGTCATGCGAGTGACGTTGCCGGACGGCACGGCGTTGCGTTTCGAGAGTTTCGGTCCGCTCGCTGCAGCAGGTCGGGTCGTCGTGCGGCTGCCTCAGGGAATCGCGGTGGGAGAGCAGGCGCGGATCGATTTTCAGGCGGTGAGCACGGTGCCCGCCCGCTCTTGGGACGAGCCGGGAGAAGTGCTTTTTCCGGCGTTTCGCGTGGCGTCGGCAACGCGCGAGCGGGGGGCCGCGGCTCTGACCACGGCGACGGATTTGGATGCGCGGCCGATTCTGCTCGATCGCTTGGTACCCCTCAACGCGGCTGATCGCGAGGAGTTCGGTCTCACCGCGGTCGAAACCGCCCTGGCGTACCGAGTCGTGGAACAGCCCTTCTCGGCTCGATTCCAGGTGGTCAAGGCTCGGCCGCGACTCAGCGCGGAATTGTTTCAGTGTTTTCGCTTGGAGACGGTGGCGCTGCACGCCCATGTCGAGCTGATCTATCGCGTGGAGGGCGCCGGAAAGGACGCCTTTGTGTTCAGCCTGCCGCTTTTTGCTCCGGAGGGAGTGCGGGTGAGCGCCGGCGGAGGGAAGGCCGTAAAACAGGTATCGCATGAAGTTCGCGGCGAACGGAGGTATTGGACCGTCCGCTTGCAGGAACCGGTGGTGGGGGCCGTGCGTCTGGTCGCGGATTGGCGGCAAGAGTGGCAGGCGGGCGGCGATCAGGATACGCCCTTGCCTCTGGCGGCCTGCGACGACGTGGTCTATCAGACGGGGACCGTCGCCCTGGAAGCCACGTCCGAATTGGAGGTCGATCTGGTGGGCGAGGCGCGGCGGGTGGATGAGGGTGAACTGGCGGCCGCCGAGTACCAGCCCGGTCCCGGCTTGTTGGCCGTGGTCAGTTACGGGGGCGACCCTCCGCCCTTGGGGATTCGGGCACGCCGCCACGAGGTGATGGAAACGCCGCCGCTGCTGGTTCAGCGGGCCTTTTTGCGGACGCAGCTCGATAACGGCGGGGCCTTGGTGGGCCAGGCCGATTTCCACTTGCTCACGGGAGGCGTCTCTTTGCGCTTGGAGATGCCGCGAGACGGCGAACTATGGTCCGCGCTATTGGACGGCCGGCCCCTGCGGGTGCGGCGGGTGGAAAAGGAATCTTGGCTGGATATCCCGGCCGGCGACATCCAGGCGCCGCGACATTTGCGGCTTGTGTACGGGCAGCGTTTCAGCGGGTTCCGTTTGCTGGGCACGGCGGAGTTGCGGAGCGTGTGGCTTTCCGCGGCGCCCTCCCCCGGCCGAGCAACGCAAGAGCTTGCCTGCGCCGACTTGCAGTGGGAAGTGTTGTTGCCGCCGGGTTTCGCGGTGATTGCCAGTCGCGGCAACGTGTTGCGGCTTCAGGCCGATCCGGCGCCGATTCTGCTCTCGGCACTGCGCGTCTTCGAGTTGTCCCGGTTCGAACCGGGGTGCGGAATCCAGGCTGCGCGGGAATCGGCGAGCCGCCCGCCGCTCCC
>JAAZNR010000412.1 GCA_012798155.1 Thermogutta sp.
AATCGCCGTCGTCGCTCGCCTCGAACGTTGAAGGAGGTCATGCCATGGCATTCACGCTAACCAGTCCTGCTTTCGAGAACGGGAAGCCCATCCCCAAGAAGTACACGGGCGAGGGCGCGGACGTCTCGCCCCCGTTGGAGTGGAAGGACGTGCCCGAGGGTACTCGCGAGCTGGCCTTGATCTGCGAAGACCCCGACGCCCCGACCAAGGAACCGTGGGTCCACTGGGTGATCTACAAGATTCCTCCTCAGGCGACCTCCTTGCCGGAGAACGTGCCCAAGACGTCGCGACTGTCAAAACCGGAAGGGGCCTTGCAGGGCAGGAACTCCTGGCCCAGCGGCCAGACAATCGGCTATCGCGGTCCGATGCCCCCGCCCGGCCACGGACGGCACCGTTACTACTTCAGACTTTACGCCCTGGATGCCAAATTGGTGATCGAGCCGGGAGTCACGAAGTCGGTCCTGTGGACGAACATGAAGGACCACATCGTGGGCCAGGCCGAGTTGATGGGGACCTATGAGCGCTAGCGGAACCGCGACCGTGCCCGATTCACGCCGCCATCGCGGCCCGCATCCCGAGGACGAGCGGCTTTTCGCCGCCGATCAGCTTCCGCGGCTGGCAAGCGCCCTTGCGGACCTTTGCTGGTTGCTGGATCGCGGCTATGCCGTGCCGTCGTCGCTGAAACTGGTGGGCGACCGCTACGGTCTGACCGCTCGGCAAAGAATCGCTCTCGAGCGCTGCGCGTGTACGGAGGCGGAGGCACGGCACCGCCGAGAGCGCCAAATCGCCCTCGGGGACCTGGCCCAACGTCCGCTCGCCCTGGACGGCTACAACGTCCTGACCACGGTGGAAGCGGCGTTCGGCGGCGGCGTGCTGCTGCTTTGTCGCGACGGCACCCTCCGCGACATGGCGAGCATGCACGGCTCGTACCGCAAGGTCGCCGAGACCGCGGCCGCCTTGGAAGCGATCGGCAGCACCCTGGAAGAGCATGGCGTCGGCTCGTGCCGATGGTATTTGGATCGGCCGGTCTCCAACAGCGGGCGGCTGAAACGCCTGATCGAGGAGACGGCCGCCCGCCGCGGCCGGCGATGGACGGTCGAATTGGTCTTCAACCCGGACGCCCTTCTGGTGCAAGAGGCGGAAACGGCGGCCTCGGCCGACAGCGCCGTGCTGGATCGCTGCGCGGCCTGGGTGAATTTGGCCAGGGAGGTCGTGGAGTCCCGTGTCCCGGGCGCGTGGATTCTCGATCTTTCCCGTGTACAGGCGCTGCCCCAAGCTCGCACGCCGAAAGGGCCTTCGTCCAAGGATCAGCCCGAAAGCAGCCCGAAATGAACGGTTCGTGAGGACCTATCCGCGGCGTTCCCTTCAGCTACGCTGGGCCGAAGCATACCCTGGGCCGAATCATGAGCAACATTCTGGATCGTATCGTCGCCACCAAGCGGGAAGAGATCGAACGGGCCAAGGTCCGCGTACCGGAGGCGGAACTGCTCCGGCGGATCGAGAACGCCCCCCCGCCGCGCGACTTCCTGGGCGCGATCCGCCGCAGCGAGTCGATCGCCCTGATCGCCGAGGTCAAAAAGGCCAGCCCTTCCAAGGGGCTGATTCGGGAGGATTTTCAGCCCGTCGCAATCGCCCAAACCTACGAGCGCCACGGGGCGGCCTGCATCAGCGTGTTGACCGACGAGCCGCATTTTCAAGGGCATCTCGAAGTCCTGGCGAGCGTTCGCGAGGCGGTCTCCATCCCCCTGCTTCGCAAGGACTTCATTCTCGATCCGTACCAAGTCTTGGAGGCCCGCGCGCACGGGGCCGACGCCGTGCTCCTCATCGCCGAATGCCTGGATGATGCCATGCTGGCCGCGCTGTACGAAGCGGTCATCCATTGGCAAATGACGCCGCTGGTGGAACTGTACGAGGCGAGCAACTTGCCGCGCGTGATCGCCCTGGGTGCTCCATTGATCGGGGTGAATAACCGCAATCTGCGGACCTTCGAGGTGGACCTGGAGCACACCATCCGGTTGCGGGCGGAGATCCCCGCCGACCGCTCCGTCGTCGGCGAGAGCGGCATCCAGACCCACGCCGACCTGCGTCGCCTGGCCGCTTGCGGCGTGCAAGCCGTGCTGGTCGGCGAGAGCCTGATGCGCGAACCGGATATCGGCGCGGCCGTGGATCGCCTGTTGGGCCGAGAGCCGATCCGGCCCGAGGCATCACCTGACACATCACCTAAGGCGTCGTCCGAGGCATCGGCCGAGGCGTGATCGGGCAAGGCCGCGGGCCTGGGGCGCGGTCAACGCGGCGCGGGGCCGCCGGCGTCCTGGGCCAGACTCGCTCCGCCCGCATCCCCGACCAGACTCGCCCGGAGCAGGTCGCGGACCGCCTCCAGCGACTGGGGGATGACCTTGACGTCGGCCAAGACGGGCATGAAGTTCGTGTCGCCGTTCCAGCGGGGTACGATGTGCCAGTGCAAGTGTCCGGGCAGACCCGCCCCGGCCGCTTGGCCCAGATTCAGGCCGACATTGAACCCGTCCGGATTCATGACGCGGCGGAGCAACTCGACCATCCGGCTGAGGCTGAGCATCAGGGCCTGATGCTCTTCGAGGGTGATTTCCGTCAGGTCGCCCACATGACGGCGAGGGGCCGCCAGCAGATGGCCGTTGTTATACGGATAGCGGTTGAGGACCGTTACCGTCAGCGAATCGGATGTTATTACCAGCCGCTCGGGCGGTTCGGGGTCCGCCGCCGCCCGGCACAGGAAACAGCCGGGATCGCCGCCGGGGAGCAGCTTTTCGGCGGGGAAAGGTTCTTCGCTCGGCCGGTCCGCCGACTGGATGTAGCTCATCCGCCAGGGCGCCCAAATCCGTTCCATGCTCATGGGGATTCCTCATTGACCTCGGCGGGATGCCTTTTGCCGGGACGCCGCGCGAAAAAGGACCGCGACACCGGATCCGCTTTACGCGACTAAACTCGGTCTTGAGTAACGGCCCGAGGATGCCCGGCCGCGAGCTTCCATAAATGCGGGGTCATGGCCCGTGCCGCCCTGGCCCGGTGGCTGATGCAGCTCTTCACGGCCGGTCCCAGTTCCGCCAACGTGCGGTGGTATTCGCGGATCTCGAAGAGGGGATCGTACCCGAAGCCGCCCGTCCCCCGCAATTCGCGAAGGATGGTGCCGCGGCAGACTGCGAACGTCTCGGCGGCCACGGTGCCGTCCGGCCGCGACAGCACCATGTGGCAGACGAAGCGGGCCGTCCGCTCGTCGTCGGGCACGTCGCGGAGGCGTTCCAGCAAGAGGGCATTGTTGCGCGCGTCGTCGGCAGGCTCTCCGGCGAACCGGGAAGAATACACGCCCGGCTCACCGCCCAGGGCGTCCACCTCCAAGCCGCTGTCCTCGGCCAGAACCCAGCGGCCCACGGCCCGCGCGTAGGTCTGGGCCTTGAGCCGGGCATTTTCGGCGAACGTCGCTCCGCTCTCTTCGACGGCCGGGATACCGGGAAAATCGTCCAGCGAACGCCACGCGATCCCGTCCAGCCCCATGAGGTCGGCGAGCTCCCGGACCTTCTTCCGATTCCTGCTTCCTAAGACGATTGCAAAGGCTTCCATCACCGCTGCGAACTTTTCATGAGTTGAGGGAACCGGCAAACTTTTCATTATTA
>JAAZNR010000413.1 GCA_012798155.1 Thermogutta sp.
AACTCGCTGGAGCCGGTTGTCCCCTTGATGTTCGATTTCCGGAACGGGAGATTCTCGCTCGTGTATCGGCTGTTCCCCTTGCGGCTGGAAAAGGGCGTCGAGGTCCGCGGCGCGTTTCAATTGCTGTTGCTCCATCGGGCGGGGGCGACCCAGCGGTTGTCCGAGGCGGCCGAACGGTTCCTTTCCTCCCCCCCGCCGCTGACGGAAGAGTGATCTCGCGGGGGGGTTGGGTGGTTGAAGCCGGCCGCGTCCACTAGCATAGGGGATCAATGAAGCAACCGGCTTACGCGGTGCGTCGAGATCATCCGGTCGAGAATCCCGTCAACGACCGCAATTCCCATCAATGACCGCGGTCGGCAGGCCGCAGGCGTGGGTTAGCTGTTTGTGCAGCCGGAGGTCGCCCACGGCGCGGGCAGCGATGCTCGGAGGGAGGGGGGGAGCCATGCGGCCCCCGTAGGTCTGGGAACGGTTTTTACCCCATGGAGCGAGTGACATGACGCCGGCGACGTTCCTGAGCGAGAACTTTTTGCTGGAGCACGAGAGCGCGGAGCGATTGTACCACGAGTACGCCAAGGAGATGCCGATCCTCGACTATCATTCGCACCTCTCCCCCGCCTTGATCGCCGAGGATCATCGGTTCGCCAACCTGACCGAGGTCTGGCTTCGAGAGGACCACTACAAATGGCGGGCGATGCGGGCCAACGGCGTCCCCGAGTATTATTGCACCGGCAACGCCTCCGACTACGAGAAGTTCCTGAAGTGGGCGGAAACGGTACCCAAGCTTTTGCGCAATCCCCTCTTCCACTGGACGCACATGGAATTGCAGCGGCCGTTCGGGGTCACGGATCGCCTGCTCGGTCCCGAAACGGCGGCGGACATCTGGGAGACGTGCAACGCCAGGCTGGCCCTGCCGGAGTTCTCTTGCCGCGGACTGCTCCGCTACTACAACGTGGTGCTGGTATGCACCACCGATGATCCCACCGACGACCTCCAGGCGCACCGCAAGATCGCGCAAGACTCCGACTTCCCGGTCCAGGTGCTGCCCACCTTTCGGCCGGATCGCGCCATGCTCCTCCAGCACCCGGAGAGGTTCCACGTTTGGGTGGACAAGCTGAGCGAGGCGTCCGGCGTGGAGGTCAAGGACTACGCCACGCTCATCGAGGCCCTGCGCAAGCGCCACGATTATTTCCACGAGCACGGTTGCCGTTTGTCGGATCACGGGATCGAGCAGTTCTTCGCCGACGACTACGAGGAAGCCGATCTCAACCGCATCTTTCGGGAGGTCTACAACAATCAAGGCGTGACGGTGGTGGACCGCGCCAAGTTCAACTCGGCCGTCCTCCACGAATCCGCGGTCATGAACTACGAGAAGGGCTGGTCGCAACAATACCACGTGGGCGCCCTGCGGAACGTCAATACCAAGATGTTCGAGATTCTCGGGCCGGATACCGGATTCGACGCCATTACGGACGCCAATTTGGCCCGCAATATGACGCGATTCCTGGATCGCCTGGAGCGGCAGGGCAAGTTGGCGCGGACGATCGTTTACAATTTGAACCCGGCCGTGAACGAAACCGCGGCTTCCATCCTGGCCTGCTATCAGGACGGCAGCGAGCCGGCCAAGATGCAGTTCGGCGCCGCCTGGTGGTTCCTCGATCAGCGGGACGGCATCTTGCGGCAACTGGAGACGCTTTCGAACTTCGGATTGCTGAGCCGATTCGTGGGGATGCTGACCGACAGCCGCTCCTTCCTCTCTTTCACCCGGCATGAGTATTTCCGCCGGATCCTGTGCAATCTTTTGGGCGGGGAGATGGATCGCGGTCTCTTGCCCAAGGATTATGCCCTGGTCGGTTCGGTGGTCCGCGACATTTGCTACAACAACGCGGCGCGATACTTCGGCTTTCGCGCACCGATAGCCGGTGCTCCGGCTACGGGCGAGACCAAGTAACCGAAACCATTCGGGGTAACCGAAACTGTTCGGGAACGGGACTCCAGGCACGCCCCCCGGGGTGTTGCGTTCCGCCTCGCCGCGGTTGGGTCCGCGCTTGCGGAACGCGCTGGCAGAACGGTTGGGTGGCCGCGAACAGAAGGGTTGGATGGCCGCGTGCAGAACGATTGCGTGGCTGGGGTCGAAGCGGTTGGGTCGCTGGGGTGGCTGGGGTCATAGTTGGGTGGCTGGGGTCGATGGGGTCGCTGGGGTCATAGTTGCATGGCTGGGGTCATAGTTGGCTGGCTGGGGT